>JAPONU010000265.1 GCA_026713745.1 bacterium | reverse complement strand
CTCGGCGCGGCCCTGCCGGCCACTCGGACCCCCGACGACGAGCAACCGGGCACGCCCCAGAGGGCCGCCGAGTGCGCCCAGCGTCTTCACCGCCAGGTCGAGCCCCTTCAACGGCTGCACCCGACCCACGAACAGCAGGACGGGCTCGCTGCCCAGACCCAGGGCGGCCCGGGCGCCCTCGGGGTCGCCGGGGGAGAACAGGGCGTGCTCCACTCCCGGCGCCACGATCCGGACCCGGTCGGCGGGCGCCCCGTACAGATCCACGAGATGATCCATCTCCACCGGGCCGGCGGCGCAGACGACGTCCGAGCAGGCCACCACCTCCTCCTCGGAACGGGCGCGGTCCGGCGACTCGGCCTCGCCGAGCCCCTCCTTCACCCTGCCGAGAGTGTGGAAGGTCGTCACGAGCGGCCGGTCGAGGGCGTGCTTGATGCGGTGCCCGGCAACGCCGGAGAGCCAGTAGTGCGCGTGGATGGCATCGACCCCGCCGGTCCGGCCCATGTCGGCGAGGACACCTTCGGTGAAGGCGTCGAGCGTGCCCGCCAGTGCCTCCTTCGGCAGGTCAACCGGCCCCGCCGGGACGTGCACCACCCGCACGCCGGGCTCCACGAGGACCTCGGCGGGGAAGTCGTCGCGGTACCGGCGCACGTACACCGAGCACTCCAGGCGACGATGCGCCAGCGCCGCGCAGAGTTCACGCACGTAGACGTTCATGCCGCCGCTGTCGCCGGACCCGGGTTGGACCAGCGGGGAGGTGTGCAGCGAGATGACCGCCACGCGGCCGGTGCGCCCGGCGCCGCCCGACACGGGCGGGAGCGCGGCGATCTCGTCTCCGGCGGCGACGGCCGCCGACGGATCGGTGGGCTCCCCGTTGCGCCAGATCCGGCAGACGCTCAACTGCTCCCCGAAGGCCGGACCGAAGCGTGCGGTGGCCGAGTCCAGTACCTCGGCGACAGTGGCACCGTCGATCTCGACGGCACTGACGCCGGCGGCCTGGCGCACGGCGGCGAAGAGACGCAGGGTGGCCACACCATGAGCGTAGAAGTGAGCGCAGCGGCTGGCACCGTCGCCGGCCGCCGACGGCGGTATCGTCGCCGGTCGTGGCCCGACTCCTGCTGCTGCGACACGCCGAGAGCGAATGGAATGCCCAGGGCCGCTGGCAGGGTCAGGCGGACACGCCGCTGACCGACCGCGGCAAGCGTCACGCCGGCGAGGCCGGACCGCTGCTGGCGACCTTCGAGATGCTGGTGTGCTCGGACCTCTCCCGTGCCCGCCAGTCGGCCGAGATCATCGCCGCCGGCGCCGGGATCGACACGATCGACATCGAACCGCGCCTGCGCGAACGCAATGCAGGGCCGTGGCAGGGCCTGACCCGCGCCGAGATCGAGCGGGACTGGCCCGGGTATCTCGCCCGCGGCCGGCGCCCGTCCGGCTACGAGTTGGACGAGCAACTCACCGAGCGGGTCGACGCCGCGCTGGCCGACGTTGCGCTGCTGGCCGACCGTCGGGGAACGCCCGAGGTGCTCGTCATCACCCACGGCGGGGTCATCCACTCCCTGACCGTGCGAGCGGGGTTGACGATGGCCCGGATGCCGAACCTCTCCGGACGCTGGGTGACCGCCGGCGAGGGTGCAGTGGATGTGGGCTCCCCGGTCACCGTCGGCGACGCCGAGCGGCACAGCTCTGTCGCGGTCGAGGCCGGGAACGAGCAGCGCGAAGCCTGATCATCTTGCGGCTGCAGCCGCGAGATGGCCGGTGTCGTGCCGGCGAGAGCACCCGGGACCCGCCGAAGCGGCGCTCGCGACTGCGATAATCGGGGCGCCCCCGTAGCCAAGTCAGGCAAGGCATCGGACTTTTAATCCGCGGACCGTGGGTTCGAATCCCACCGGGGGCACCCCGGAGATCCGCCCCGCCCGGGGTGCGCCGGGTCCGTCGCGAGCCGCCGTAATCTGGCAACGTGGCACCCTTGCGAGCGCGGCGCAGCCCACCGACGTCGTACCCCGGCCGGTGGCGGGGCACAATGGCGATCGTGGCCGCTCTGACGGTTGCCGCGCTCGGGGCCGCCGCCTGCACGATCAGTTCGGAATCCCCCGACAGCTCGCTCACCGGACGGGCGGGTCCGGCGAGCGGCACGACGACGACCGCCGGCAGCGGAGAGGCTCCGGACGGGTCGAGCGACCCGGAGCCCGCAGCCGCCGGCGCCGGCGAGACGGCGACGGAGCAGACCGCCGGCGACACCCCGGCCCCCGCCGGCGACGATCCAACCACAGACGATGACCCGGGCAGCACCGCCGAGGGCGGGACGACCGACGGCGACGCCGGCAGCCGGCCCGACGATGACACCGGCGAAGCCGCCGGCGCAGGCGGCGAGCCGGCCGTCGCAACGACCGCGCCCACCGGGGAGACCGCCGCCGCGCCCTCCGACACCGGTGCGCCCGACGGGGGTGCCGCCGGGGCGACGGCTCCCGAGGGCGATCCGGCTCCGGACACGACGGGCCGGACGACCATCGCCGAGACCGCGTTCGATGAGCGCTCGACGGTCTCAACCGTCGGCATCGGCTCGGTGTACTTCGGGATGTCCCCCGAGGAGGCCGCCGAACGGGTCGGCACCGTCTGGGCGGGCATCCCGCCGGGCGGGGCGGACTGCTACGCGGTCACGCCGACCAATGGGCCGCCCGGCGTGGCGCTGTGGGTCTACCACGGCACCGTCGAACGAGTCGACATCGACACTCCCCTGCTGCGCACGCAGTCCGGACTGGGGGTTGGCACGCATCTCGGCGAGCTCCGTTCGCGCCTCGGGGACAAGCTCGTCGTCGAGGAGCACCCGTACCTGGCCGGCTGGATCCTCGCCACGTTCGTCCCGACAGATCCGAACGACGCCGCGTTCCGCATCGCCTTCGACATCTCCGGCGGGGAAGTCATCCGCTTCCGGGCGGGCCGAACCGAGATCGTGTCGCTTGAAGCCTGTACGTAGAGCGCCGCGCAATGCGACCGCAGGCGACCGGATCAGCCTCAGCCTGCCGCCTGAGCCGGCTTCGGTCTCCCTCGCCCGCACCGCGGCGATCGGGCTCCTGCAACACCGCGCCGGCGGCGGTGCTCTCGGCGCGCGCCTGGCGTCGGCGGTCGCAGACCTCGTCGGCGCCGCCCTGACCCGCGCCCGCCCCCGGGACCGGCTCCGCGTCCATTTCGATGTCGGGCCGGACTCGGTCGTCGCAACCGTGGAGCTCCGCCGTCCGGGGCGCTGGCAACCCGGCGGCTCGTTCCTGGAGAGTCGCTCCCTCGCCTTCGATCCCGACGGGTCCCGCAGCCAGCACCGGAGAGGCCGCCGAGCGTCACCGAACTGATCGGCGGAGCCCCGCGACCGGGTTCATCCCCGGCAGGGCGACGTCAGCGTCCGGTCGAGCCGAATCCCCCGCTGCCCCGCTCCGAGGGCGGCAACTCGTCGACCTCGCGCAACGCGGCGACCGCCACGGGCTGGATAACCAGCTGGGCGATCCGCTCACCCCGGCGAACGGTGAACGGCTCGGCGGGATCGGTGTTGGCGAGCAGCACCTTCAACTCGCCGCGGTACCCACTGTCGATGAGGCCCGGCGTGTTGAGGCAGGTCACGCCGTGATCCCGCGCCAAGCCGCTGCGCGGCTGCACGAATCCGGCGTAGCCCTCGGGAATGGCGACCGCCAACCCTGTGCCCACGAGGGCGCGGCCCCCGCCGGCGGCCAGCGTCACATCCTCGGCGGCACGTAGATCCAGCCCGGCATCGCCCCGACGGGCGTAGGCGGGAAGCGGCAACTCGCCGTCGAGGCGCTGCACCGAGACCGTGATGCTCATGCCGTCGAGGTGCGGCACGGGCAGTGTGACGGCCATGGCGGGACTCTACGGCGACCCTGCGACGCGTGGCGCCGGATCGCCGGGTTCCGCCAGGATCCAGAGGATGCTCCGACTTGTTCCCCAAGGATGTCCCCAGCTTGGTCCCACGAGCCCCGAAACCGGGAGCGCTGCGGTGTCGCCGGGCAGCGCCCGGGAGTCCGTCGTCGGCGCATCTCGCTAGCATCCCGCGCGTGCTCGTGTGGATCGACCTCGAGATGACCGGCCTCGACGCCGACCGCGACCACGTGCTGGAGATCGCCACGATCATCACCGACGACAATCTCAACCCCGTCGAGGGCGGGCTGCAACTCGTGATCCATCAACCGCCCGAGATCCTCGGACTGATGGGCGACGTGGTCAGCAAGATGCACCACGAGAGCGGGCTCACCGACGAGGTGCGGCTGTCGACGCTGAGCCTCGCGGAGGCCCAGCAGCAGACCCTGGACTTCATCCGCCGGCACGTCCCCGAAGCCGGCACGGTCCCGCTGTGCGGCAATTCCATCGGCATGGATCGCCGCTTCCTGAACCGGTGGCTGCCGGAGATCGAGCACTACCTCGACTACCACGTCGTGGACGTGTCCTCCATCAAGGAGCTGGCGGTGCGCTGGTATCCCGCCATCGCCGCGAAGCGGCCCCGCAAGAAGAAAGGGCACCGTGCGCTGGACGACATCCTCGAGAGCATCGAGGAACTGAAGTACTGGCGAAGCGCCGTCTTCGCCCCCGCCGGCGGCAAGACCGCCCACGACCGTTCGAGCGACCGGGGACAGCGATAGGTTGACCCGGTGAGCGGAGAGCCGCAAGCCGGGCCGGCGCCGACGCGACCACCTCGCCAGGAGCGGGAACCGGCCGGCACCGACATCACCGAGACCGCCCCGGGCGTCCTCCGCACACAGCTTCCTGTCAACCTGCCGGGGATCGGTCACGTCAACTGCTACCTGCTCGAGGACGAGCGGGGCGTCGCCGTGGTGGATCCCGGCCTGCCGACGCCCGCGTCCTTCACCGCGCTCGAGCAGCGCCTGCGCGCCGCCGGCTACGCCATCGGCGACGTCCACACCGCCGTCATCACCCACTCGCACTTCGACCACTTCGGCGGTGCCGAACGCCTGCGGGTCCTGGCCGGCGCGGAAATCCTGACCCACGAGTCGTTCCGGCCGGTGTGGGAGGCAACCGAGGTTGCCGAGCCGGCCGAACTGCTCGGCGCCGGCGAGGACGACGAGGGTGCTCACCGGCCCCCTTGGATGGCGTTGAGCGTGAACCCCTGGGGCACGAAACGTGAACCGATGCCCGAGAAGGAGTGGCGCGCCTGGAAGGAGATCGCGCGGGATGACCCGCGCTGGTTCGCCACCCCGCGACCCACACGCACCGTGGTCGATGCCCAGATCGTGCGGCTCGCCCGCCGGGAGTGGATCTGCCTCCACACACCCGGCCACACCGAGGACCATCTCTGCCTGTTCGACCCCACCCACGGGCTCATGCTCTCCGGCGATCACGTCCTGCCGACCATCACGCCGCACATAAGCGGGCTCACCCCGCACGCCGATCCCCTCGCCCGCTTCTTCGACTCCCTGGAGCGCATGGGCGCCATCGAGGGCGTGACGACGGTGCTGCCGGCCCACGGCCACCCCTTCGAGGACCTCGCCGGGCGGGCCAAGGCCATCAGGCGCCACCACGAGCAGCGCCTCAACGTCGTTCGGAGCACCGCGGAGGAGTTGGGCACCGGAACGGTCCCGCAGTACATGCAGCGACTCTTCTCCGAACGATCATGGGGCAACATGGCGGAGAGTGAGACCTTCGCCCACCTCGAACACCTCCGGGTTCTCGGCGAGTTGGCAGCAACGGGGCGCGGGGGCCAGACCGTCTTCTCCCCGGCCTGAGACCTTGGGATCCGCCGGCGGCACGCGCACATTCCTCCGACCGCTCGCCGCGGCGCTGGTCGTGGCGCTCCTGGCGGGGGTCGGCTGCGGTGGCGCCGCGGAGGCGCCCACCGGAGAGAACATCGACGCCGCCGATGACGGCAACGGAGATGGAGAGCGCGAGCGGGTCCCCGACGTGCGCTTCCGGTACTTCGACGGTACCGAGGGCTCCCCGGCCGACTTCGCCGGTACGCCGGTGGTGATCAACTTCTGGGCATCCTGGTGCCCGCCCTGCATCACCGAGATGCCGGCCTTCGAAGCCGTGCACCGGGAACTCAGCCCACAGGTGGCCTTCCTGGGGATCAACGTGGGCGACGAACCGGGATCGGCCCGGGAGTTGGCGGAGAGAACCGGCGTGACCTACCCGCTGGCGGAGGATCCCGACTCGGGGATCTTCCAGGCCTTCGGGGGGTTCGGCATGCCGACCACCGTCCTGGTGGATCCGGAGGGCATGATTGTGCACATGATCAGTTCCCGGCTGCGGGCACAGGACCTGCGGGCGCTCATCGCCGAGCACCTGGGCATCTGAACGCTGTGCGCCGCTCGGCGAGGCTCGCTCCGTGAACACCGTCAGCCTCACCACGCTGGCGAGCCTGGCCCTCTCGGCCGGGTTCATCTCCGCCTTCAACCCGTGCGGCTTCGCGATGATGCCCGCCTACCTCTCGTACTTCCTGGGCATCGAGGGCGACAAGCGGCTGCACCCCGCCCAGAGCATCCTGCGGGGACTCCGCGTGGGGCTGACCCTCTGCGCCGGATTCATGACGGTGTTCGCCGCAATCGGCGCTCTGGCCTCCACGGTGCTCAGCCGCAGCGCCATCGAGAGCCGGGTGGCGTGGGTGACCTTCGTGCTGGGAATCGTCATGGCCATCCTCGGCGTGGCGATGCTGTGGGGCTTCGAACCCAAGTTCCGGCTGCCTCGCCTGCAGCGGGGCGGTGAGAGCCGCCGCCTCAGTTCGATCTTCCTGTTCGGCGTGTCCTACGCCGTCGTCTCGCTGGGATGCACCATGCCGGTGTTCTTCGGGACCGTGGTCAGCGCCTTCTCCAGCCGGGACTTCTTCGACGGCCTGCTGGTGTTCATCGCCTACGGCGGCGGGCTGTGCGCCGTGGTCATGGTGCTGACGCTGGGAATGGCCGTCGCCCGGACCGAGGTGATCGCCAAGATGCGGCGAATCCTGCCTCACGTGAACCGCATCTCCGGCGCCTTCCTGGTGGTCGTCGGCGCCTTCTTGTCGCTGTACGGCTGGTGGGAGATCCAGGTACTGCGAGGCGACCTGGCCGGCAACGTCCTCGTGGACCTCTCCCTGGATGCCCAGGGGTCGCTTAGTTCGTGGGCGGCGGAGGCAGGTCCTGCCCGCCTGGCGGTAGCGGCCGGCTACATCGCGGTGGGGATCGTGCTGGTTGCACTGCGACCGAGCATGCGACCACGCAATGCGCGGATCGTCTTGGCGGCGTTCGGCGTGCTCTGGCTGGCTGTGGAGTCGTCCTACTACCGGTTCGACCTCTTCGTGCTGCCGATCGTGCGCACCATCGCCGACATTCCCGAGCGCGTGGCCAACTGGTCCGATCCGGTGCGCTGGGCGGTGCTGTTCGAGATCCTGGCGGCTGCCGTCGTCGCCGCCATCGTCTGGCTCCGGGTGCGCCGGCGGTTGCGCTCGGCGCCCGAGGCTCCGGCCTGAGCAACACTCAGCCGGCCGCCTGCTCCCGCCGCAGCACGCACCACGTCGCCCACAGCGCCTCGCTGGCGATCCCGCTCCAGGTTCCGGGCAGCGCCTCGGCAACCTCGGTGGCCGGCAGGTGTATGGGTGTGCGGGTGCCAAGGGTGTTGAACCACAGGACCGCCCCGCCGGGCCGCAGCACACGGTCCACCTCGGAGGGGAACAGCAACATGTTGATCAGCGCCACGACGTCCACCGAGTCGTCGGCGAGCGGGAGACCGGCGCCGTCGGCGCGCACCCGCGGTGCCAAGCCCGGCGGCGCCAGCGCCAGCATGCCCGCCGACAGGTCCATCGCGATCACCCGCCGGAAGTGCGCGGCGAGGTGCACGGTGCCGAACCCGGTGCCCGATCCCACCTCCAGGCACAGGGCCGCGGGATCCAGGCCGCCGCGCTCGCAGGCGTCGGGCAGTCCGACGAACTCCTCGGGCCCGAGACGGTTCGACCAGTCCGGGGCCAACTCATCGAATCTCTCGGTCATCTCGGCTGCGGTGTCGGAGGTCCAGGACGTCTCGTCCGCGGCCACTCCCCGGGTCACCTCGCGCACAGGGTGATCCGCGCCGTCGATGTCGGGGGGAACCTCCGGCGGCGGGATCAGCACGGGCAGGTACCGGATGGGGCCCACGCCGCCGGCGTTCTGCTCACTGGGTACTCGCCCCGCGGGGCGCCGGCCTGAGTCGCCCCCGGCCGAGCCCCGATTGCCGCTCGCCGGCGTCACCTTCGGTGTCCCGCTATCGGGCCAGCGCCGAAACGCCCCCCGCCTCGGTCACCGGATCACCTCGAGCCCGCGCATGTACGGCCGCAGCGGGGGCGGCACTTCGATGGTGCCGTCGGGGCGGCGCCACGTCTCGGTGAGTGCGGCCCACACCCGCGGCACGGCCAGGGCCGAGCCGTTGAGGGTGTGCACGAGCCGGGTCCCGCGCTCGCCTGCGGGGCGATAGCGGACGTTGGCCCGCCGTGCCTGGTAGTCGCTGAACCAGGACACCGACGAGCACTCCAGCCAGCGGTCCGTGCCCGGCGAGTAGACCTCGATGTCGAAGGTCCGGGCGGCCGAGCCCCCCAGGTCGCCGGTGCAGATGTCCACGATCCTGTAGGCCAGACCCAGGTCGCCCACCGCGCCCTCCGCCCGCTCGAGCAACTCGACGTGCATCGCCGGGGCCTGGGCGGGGGTGGCGTAGGCCAGGATCTCGACCTTGTCGAACTCGTGCACACGCAGCAGGCCGCGGGTGTCGCGCCCCGCCGCACCGGCCTCGCGCCGGAAGCAAGAGGTGTGCGCCATGAAACGCATAGGGAGGTCGTCCTCGGAAAGCACCTCGTCCCGGCACAGCGACGTGAGCGGCACCTCGGCGGTCGGGATCGCCCAGAGGTTGTCGCGTTCGAGGTGGTAGGCGTCGTCGGCGAAGCGCGGCAGGTGGCCCGTGCTGGTCATGGTGTCGGTGTGGACGAGCGTGGGCGGCCGCACCTCCTCGTAGAGGTCGGCGTTGCGATCCAGGGCGAACTGCACCAGCGCGCGGGCCAGCATGGCGCCCTCGCGCCGGAACATGGCGAACATCGCCCCGGAGAGCTTGGTGGCACGCTCGATGTCCAGGAGCCCCATCTTTCCGGCGAGGTCCCAGTGGGGGACGCGCTGGTGGGGGCCATAGCCGTCGGGGGTGAAGTTCTCGACCCGCAGCACGTCGTTGTCCTCGGCGCCGGCGCCCACAGGGCAATCCACCGCAGGCACGTTCGCCACCCGCATCAGCAGGTCCTCGAGGCGCCTGCCCAACTCGTCGGCCTGCGCCGCCACCGCCCTGGTCTCATCACCGAGCATCCGGCTGCGCTCGGTGGACTCGACGGCCTCGTCGCGGCGGCCGTCCCGGTGCAGTTGGCCGATCTGGGCGGAGAGTTGCTTAACCTCGTGGCGCAGCTCATCGCGACGGGCCAGCAGGTGCCTGCGGCGCACGTCGAGGTTGAGAGCCTCGGTGAGCGGCGCGGTGTCGTCACCTCGGGCTGCCACCCCCGCGTGGACACGCTCCATCTCGTTGCGCAGCAGCCGAACGTCGAGCACCACAAAACCGTATCGGCGCAGCGCCCGGAGCCGTCAGCCGGAGGATCGCAGCACCGGTTCGGTGCCGTGCAGGATTCCCTCAGCGTGGATTCGCGGGCAGGCTGCTCAGTGGTCGGCACTCCTGGCGTCGGCGTTGCGGTAACACTCCAGCAGCCACGCGTTGAATTTGGGAAGGAACGCATCCAGATGGGAGAGCGGTCCGCGTGGCGCGTATGGCTGGCCACCGCCTCCGGCTGAACCGTGAACCAGAAGCCCGAGTCCGGAAAGACCCCCACCAAGAGCGTCGGCGGGACGAACGCGAAGATGAGTTGCCTCCTCTGCTCGGTGGTGAGTTCCGCAACGGGAGTGAACAGGCCGCGTTGGGTGGGGTTGACGGCCGGATCGATCTCCGGGGCGACGCCGCAGTGGACGATCACCCCGTCGCCCTCGGTGTACGGCGGCTGGTACCCGCCGTCGGCGGCCGCTCCCTCGCCGTACTCCCGCTTCTCCAGCAGGCGGTTGTGCAGCCCGTAGTTGTGGTACGACTCCATGAGATTCTCAGCCATGATCTTCCGGTTGAACGGCACACCCTCATGGGTGTCGATGGGAGTCGTCACCCAGTCGTCCAATCCGTACGGCTCCAGCAGGTCGTCGATCTTCGACATCCTGGGGCCGAGCGCCGGCGCATCATCATCGAGGTTCGCGAAGATGAAGCCGCGCCAGATCTCGGTGCGTAGCCGAGGAAGACCGTGGTCGGCCTTGTCGAAGCCCCGTCTGCGCTCCATGGACGGCGCACCCAGCAGCGCGCCGTCGAGGTCGTAGACCCACCAGTGATAGGGACAGCGGAAGGTCCGCGCCGCGCCGGAGACCTGCGGACTGCGTGCGAACCACTCCTCTCGCGGGCGCTCCGGGGGCGCGGTCATGCACATGCCGTGGTGCTGGCAAACCGACGACATCACGTTGACCGTTCCGCCCGGCTCCCGGACCACGATGACGGGCTCGGTGCCGGCGAGCGTCGCATCGCAGCCTCCTGACGCGGGTCACAGTAGTTGCGAGAGCTCCTCGAGATGTTCGT
>JAPONU010000264.1 GCA_026713745.1 bacterium | reverse complement strand
GGTGGTGATGGGCCTGCTGTACGTCGTGCTGATGGGGGCCGGCGGGCTGCGCGAGTACTTCGAGTTGGACCTACCGCCGGCGTGGCTGTGGGGCCCGGTGTGCGCTGCGGTCGTCGTGGGGGGCGCCGCCATCGTCGCCCTGCCCCGGTTCGTCCATAGCCCGCGCTGGTTCGCGTATCGCCGATCGAGTGGCACCGGTCTCGATTCGGAGCAGGTCGATTCCGAACCGGTCGGCGCCCGATCCGCCGCCCCGCGGCCCGGGTCGAGAACCGGTGACAGCGCCAGCGGCTCATCGCAATCCCAACACGACCCTGCCACCGCAGGCCCGCCGGCCGGCTCGGGAACCGGTGAGGGCACCTGAGCTTCTGGAGGTCACCCGTGCAACACCCCGTTCCCGCCGCGACCGGTTCCGTCGGCATGGTCTGCTCCATCGACGGGCGCGCCTCGGTGGCCGGCGCCCGCATGCTCGCCGGCGGCGGCAACGCAGTGGACGCGGCGGTTGCGACGGCCGCGGTGCTCGCCGTTGTGGCGCCGAACACCTGCGGCATGGGAGGCGACATGTTCGCCCTTGTCGGGACGGGCAACGGTCCCCCGCTGTGCCTGAACGCCTCGGGCCGGGCGCCATCGGGAGCCTCGGCCGAGCGGCTTCGTGCCGAAGGCCACGAGGCGATGCCCCGCCTCCGCCACCCCGCTGCGGTCACCGTGCCGGGCTGCGTGGACGGCTGGCTGGCCCTGCACGACCGGCTGGGGGTGATGAACCTCCCCGAGGTTCTCGGCGCGGCGCACGCCTACGCCGCCGACGGGTTCGCAGCCTCAGCCGAACTGGCCTCCGCGGCAAGCGACGTCGCCGGCTCCGACGGCAACACGGACATTCCCGGCGACCTGCGCGCCGGCGAGGTGGTTCGGCGCCCCGGCTCGGCGCGGGCGCTGGAGGCGGTCGCCACCGGCGGTCGCGACGCCTTCTACGGGGGCGAATTCGGCGATGGCCTGCTGGGGCTCGCCGACGGGCTCTTCAGCCCCGAGGACCTGGCCACGCCGCAGGCGGACTGGGTCGAGGCGGCCACCGTCGAGGCCTGGGGACACCGGCTCTGGACCGTGCCGCCCAACTCCCAGGGCTACCTGATCCTGGCCGCAGCCGCCCTGGCACAGGGACTCGACCTCCCCACCGACCCGAGCGATCCCGGCTGGGCGCACTGGCTGATCGAGGCTGCCCGGGCGGTGGGTTCGTTCAGACCCGGCGAGCTGTCCGACGCGGCGGACGTGGCCGAATTGCTGGATCCGGCACGCATCGACGGCCTGCGCCGCCGGGTGCTGGCGGGCGACCCCCCGGTCCCCCCGCCGATCGGTGGCGGCGACACGACCTATCTCTGTACCGCGGACGCGCAACTGACCGTCTCGCTCATCCAATCCAACGCCATGGGGTTCGGCTCGCTGCTCGTGGCCGGCGGCACCGGCATCTTCCTGCACAACCGGGGGCTGGGCTTCAGCCTCGACCCGGCGCACCCGGCCTGCTACGCCCCCGGCCGGCGCCCACCGCACACCCTCAGCCCGGCGCTGGTCACGACGCTCGCCGGCCACAACCGGGCGGTGCTGGGGACGATGGGCGGTGACGCCCAGCCGCAGGTGGTGCTGCAGATGCTGGCCCGGTTGCTGCACTGCGAGCAGTCCCCGGCCGAGATCCTGGGAGCCGGCCGCTGGGTGCTGCTGGGACCCGACGCCTTCGCCACCTGGACACCCGGCTGGCTGCCACCGGTGGCGCTGGAGCCCAACGTGCCTGAAGCCTGGGCGGGCGGGCTGGCGGCTCGGGGGCATGCGGTCGGCGGCCTGGGCGAGAACCCGAAGCTCTCGGGCCACGCCCACCTGATCGAGGTACGCACCGACGGCACGCTGTCGGGCGCCGCCGAGCCTCGCACCGCTCTGGCCGCTGTAGTCGGAATCTGAACGGCCCGCGGCTGGATTCCGGCCTTCGCCGGAATGACCCGTGGCGGCCGCGACGACCAGCGGCGGCGGAACGACCAGCGGCGGCCGCAACGATGACAAGACCGGCCCTTTCTGGAGTGACGGCTGGGGTGACCTCTCGGCCCTCGCCGGGCTTCCCGTAGCATCGGCCGATGCGGCGAATCGACCCCACGAGGATCCCGCCCGAGCCGCTGTTCATGGTCGGCGCCACCTCGCAGTTCGTGGGCCAGGCGCTGGCGGTGAACCTCTTCGACGAGCTGACACCCGGGGGCACGGCGCTGCTGCGAGTCCTCGGCGCGTCGCTCATGATCGTTGCGCTGCGGCGCTCGTGGCGCCGGCGCTGGACGGCGGTCGAACTGGGCTGGGCCTCGGTCTTCGGCATCGTGCTCGCAGCCATGAACCTGGCGATCTACTACTCGGTGGAGGTGGTGCCGCTCGGCAACGCCGTCTCCATCGAGTTTCTGGGACCTGTGGCCGTGGCCGCCTTCGGCACCCGCACGCTGCGCTCGACCGCCGCGCTGGCGCTGGCGGCCGGCGGGGTGGTGGTGCTGGCGGGCGTGGAAACCGGCGGCACGCTGCGGGGTGTGTGGTTCGCGCTCCTCGCCGGCGCCTTCTGGGCGGGCTACATCGTGCTGGGCCACAAGGTCGCCCGGGGAGCGGCCTGGGTGGACGGGCTCGGCGTCGGCATGTTCGTGGGCGCCCTGGTCATCAGCCCGTTCGGCATCCCCCACGTGCCCACCGCCGTAATGCAACCGGCCCTGCTGGGCATGGGCCTCCTGGTCGGGTTGCTCTCCAACGTGGTCCCCTACGGCCTGGACCAGTGGGTGATGCGGCGCATCGACCAGCACCGCTTCGCCCTGCTGCAGGCGCTGGCACCCGTGACGGCCGCAGCGGTCGGGTTCCTCCTGCTCTCCCAGGCGCCGAGCCCACGAGAGATGATCGGCATCGGCCTCGTCGTCGTCGCCATCGTGCTCAGCCGATCGGGCCGGAGCACGCCCACCACCGCGGCTGCCTGATGTCACCGACCGTCCCGCATTCGCTGAGACCGTCCCCCGGCGCCGACCCTCCCGTCGGCGCCGCCGAACCCCAGGAGGTGCCATGAGGATCACCGGCGTCGAGACCGTGCTCTACGAGTACGAGTTGTCGCGGCCCATCGGCGACGTGAACATCCCCGGCGGGATCCGGCGCCGCGCCGACCTTGCGGTGTTCGTCCGGACCGACGAGGGCATCGACGGCGTCGCCGCCGCCAGCCGGCTCGGCGCCGGTGCCATCCCGATGCTCTCGGGGGCTGTGATCGGCGAGGATCCGCTCGGTCACCGGGGCCTGTGGGAGCGGATGATCGGCGCCTCGTTCAAGCCGGGCAACGAGGGGGCCACCGCCATCGGTATCGCCGCGATCGACAACGCCCTGTGGGATCTGCGAGCCAAGATCGCCGGGGTCCCGCTCTGGAAGTTCCTCGGGGCCCTGGAACCCCGCGTCCTGGCCTACGCAAGCGGGCTGGACGGCCCGCTCGGCGACGCCGAGTTGCGCTCCTACTACGAGTCCATGGCCGCCCAGGGCGTGCGGGCCGGCAAGCTGAAAGTGGGCTTCGGCGTCGACACAGACCTCCGCCGGCTCGCCATCATGCACGAGGCGCTCGGCGGCTCGGCGGTCGGGCCGACGCTGCTGGTGGACGCCAACGAGTTCTGGTCCCCCAAGCAGGCGGTGCGGGCGATGCGCGCCCTCGAGGGAGAGTTCGACATCGCCTGGTGCGAGGAGCCGGTGATCCGCACCGACCTGGACGGGCTGCGCGACGTGTCCAGGGCCATCAACGCGGCGGTGGCGACCGGGGAGAACCTCAAGGACATCCGCCTGTTCGCCGCCCTGTTGCGCCACGGTTCCGCCGACGTGGTTCAGGTGAACCCCAACATGGCGGGGCTCACCACCTGCCTGCGCGCCGCCGAGTTGGCTCAGGCCTTCGACAGGCCCGTGTCGCTGATGAACTCCGCGGGTCGTTACGGCGCTCACCTGGCGGCGGCGCTGCCGCACCACACCATGATGGAAGTCCTCGACGCCGGGCGCGACGCCACGTTCACGTTCGACTCGACGATCACCGAGGGCTGGATCGTGCTGGGCGAGGGCCCCGGCGCCGGCATCACGTTCGACCCCGAGGCGCTCGAACGCCACCGGGTGGACCACCCCGATGCGCTCAACGCCCGCCTCGCTGCCGGCCGCCACCCCCGCGCCGGCGTCAGAGAACACCCCGACGAGTAGCCGTCGCCGGGAGTTGGCGCCACAGCCGCAGGGGCACGGGGATTCGATGCCACCTGCCCCGCGACGACCGCACCAACGGGAGACCATCCCCTTCAGGCTCTGGGTCGACGCCCCGCTGAGGACGACTCAGCAACCGGCGCGGGCCTCCGGAGCCGGCCACAGTTCGTCGGGGAGCGTGCGCTGAGGACGACTCAGCAACCGGCGCAGACCTCGAGAGCCGGCCACAGTTCGTCGGGGAGCGTGCGGTGGAGATGCTCCCAGTTCTCGACGGCCTCCCGGGCATTGGCGGCGCCGATCAGGACCGTGCCGACAGCGGTGTGCCGCGCCACGAACTGCGCCGCCGCGGCCGGAAGCGGCACGTCGAAGTCCTCGCAGACACCCCGGAGCCGCTGGGTCCGCTCGAGAACCTCCCGCGGAGCAGCCACGTAGTTGAAGGTCTCGCGCCCGGATGTGCCGGTGAGGACACCGGAGTTGTAGACCCCTCCCGCCACGAGGTGTACGCCACGGGCCACCGCGGCACCGAACAGCCCGTCGTCGGCCTCGCGGTCCAGCAGCGTGTAGCGGCCCGCGATCAGCACCACGTCGATGTCGGTCTCGGTCACGAAGCGGGTCGGCAACCCGGGCCGGTTCATCCCCACGCCGACGGCGCCGACGGCACCCTCGGTGCGAAGCTGCTCCAGCGCCGGGTAGGCCTCGGTGAGCGCTTGGGGGGCGTGGTCGTCAGGGTCGTGGATGAACGCCACATCCACGTGGGTGCGGTCCATCCGCTCGAAGCTGGCCTCCAGCGAGCGCCGCACGCCGTCGGCGGAGAAGTCGAACGTCGCCGTGCCGCTATCGCCGGCGAACAAGTCACCCGGAGGGCGAGGTGCCTCGGGGTCGATGAGCCGGCCCACCTTCGTGGAGACCCTGACGTCGGCGTCGCAGCCCTTCAACGCCCGACCCAGCCGCCGCTCCGCCAGGCCGTAGCCGTACAGCGGGGCCGTGTCGAAGTACCGGTAGCCGATCTCGAGAGCAGCCCCGATGGCAGCCGCGGCGGCATCCTCGGTCACCGGTGCCCGGAAGCCGCCGAGGGGCGCCGTACCGAACCCGACGGCCGGCAGCAAACCCTCAGTGTCCATGTCGCCCGATCCTATGGGCGGCAATGAATGCCATACCTGCCAGTTCCGTCTTGACGGGATCCCACGAGAGCCCTCTCCGGAGGCCAGCACATGCCAACTGAACGGACCGAGCCTCAAGCCTCCAGCAAAGCGAATGCTGCCCGACAACAGCCGAACACCCTTTGTGGTGCGGACGCCGACCGCATTCGCGTGAGTGGTCAGGACCGCCTCGAGAGTCGTCGACACGCTTCGCCGTCACCTGCGGTTGGATCACGAAGGGTCGCCGAGAGTGCTCCATGGCGGCGGCTCGAATCGCTCCCTCGGCCTGCCGTTGGGTACCACGCTGGTGGGACCGACGTCCGGGTGGCGCGGGGACGATGCAGTATCGTGAGCACGACATTGCCCGACCACCACTGGAGAGATCGACGACGTGTTCACCTCCATGAGGGCGCTGAACTTCAAGAGTTGGCGGGACACCGGCGATCTCGATCTCCGGCCGATCACCGGATTCTTCGGAAGCAACAGTTCCGGGAAGACCAGCCTCCTACAACTACTCCTGCTGCTCAAGCAGACCGCCGCGTCAGCCGACCGTCGACAGGTCCTGAACCTTGGCGGTGACTCAAGCGCTCAAGTCTCACTCGGGCTAATCAGGGATGTTTTCTTTAATCATGAGTCAAATCAAACAATGTCTTTACGTTTCCAGTGGAGATTAAGCGAAGGTGCACTCACACCCCCTGACCCAACCTATCCGGGTAGTACATTGTTCTCATCGGAATGGATGTCGTTTCAAACCGATATCGCCCTGAGGGGCGAGCAGCCGTTCGTCAAGCGGCTTGAGTACGCGGCCGAGGACGCGAACGTCGCGATGGCGGCCAGCAATACCCGCGGCAGCCGCATTGACCCGGAGTACAAGCTTGACGCCCAGATTGGCAACAACCACGACTTTCTGACTCGACGAGGGCCCGGGCGCGCTTGGCCCTTGCCCCCACCGGCCAAGTGCTACGGATTTCCCGATGAGGTATCTGCCTACTTCCGCAATGCAGACTTCGTCAGCGAACTAGAACTGGAGCTAGAACGACAATTCGGCAACCGACTGTTTTACCTCGGTCCGCTCCGTACCTATCCAAAGCGTCAGTACACGTGGCAGGGTTCTCGTCCCAGCGACGTCGGGCCAACCGGCGAGCACGCCGTCGACGCGTTGCTCGCCTCACGGCTGCGGCGCAAGTCGAATACCCGGAAGCTCAACCGGCTGGGAAGGGCCATCAGGCTGATCACAATGGAGGAACACGTTGCCGAGTGGTTGTGCGACTTGGCATTGATCTCCGCATTCAAGGTTGAGCGCATTTCTCAGGATGCCGACATATACCGCGTACGCGTGGCCCGCGCGCAGGACTCGACCGAAGTCCTGCTGACCGACGTGGGGTTCGGAGTGTCTCAGATACTCCCCGTCCTCGTGTTGCTCGCATATGTCGAGAGCGGCTCGACGATCCTGCTCGAACAGCCTGAGATTCATCTCCACCCATCTGTCCAGGCAGGCCTAGCCGACATCATCGTTGAGGCCGCAACTGTTCGCAAGGTGCAGGTGATTGTCGAGAGCCACAGTGAGCACCTTCTACGGCGCCTGCAGCGCCGAGTCTCGGAACAGGCACTCAGCGCCGACGATGTCGCCCTCTATTTCTGCAAGAATAGTGGAGTGTCCTCCGAGATCGCTCCGCTGGAACTCAACATGTTTGGGGAAATCGCCAATTGGCCGCTCGAATTCTTCGGTGATCCGTTCGGCGAGACTGCTGCGATCGTTGAGGCAGGCCTTCGGCAGAGGGGTTCGACAACCCTGTGATTCGCAGTGTTGTCGATACAAATGTGCTAGTCGTCGCGAACGGCAGAAGTACGCACGCCGGGGACGAGTGTCAACTAGCCACGATTGACGCGCTTCGCCGGGTCAAGGACTCCCACACGCTCATTCTTGACACGGGCAGCAGAATTCTCGGCGAGTATCGCCGGCACTGCAATCATTCGGGACAGCCAAGCGTCGGCGATGAATTCTTCCTTTGGGCATTCAACAACCAGGCACATCTCGGCCTCGTAGAACTCACGGAGAACAAGGAGAGAAGCTTCGAAGAGTTCCCGGACGACCCCGCGCTCGCCAAGTTTGACCCCGACGATCGTGTCTTTGTGGCCACCTCCCTCGCGGCGAGGGTCCGTAACTTCATTCTGAACGCGGTCGACTCCGACTACCACCTCCATCGCACCGGACTGAAGAGGGCCGGAGTGCGCGTGAAGGAACTCTGCCCGAACGAATTGACACAGTCCGCACAACCATGACCACCGTTACTGACGCCACCGTCACCGACCTGCGCTTCCCCACCAGTCGGGAACTCGACGGGTCCGACGCCATGAACCCCGACCCCGATTACTCGGCGGCCTACCTGCGCCTGGCCACCTCCGACGCCGAGTCGGCCGGCCACGGCTTTGTGTTCACGATCGGGCGCGGCAACGACATCCAGGCGGCGGCCGTCGAGGCCGTGGCCCGGCGCCTCGTGGGGCGCGACGTGGACGGGCTCGTCGAGGACCCGGGCGCCGTCAACCGGGACCTCATGTGGGACAGCCAACTGCGCTGGCTGGGGCCCGACAAGGGCGTGATGCACATGGCCATCGGCGCGGTGATGAGCGCCACCTGGGACTTGCGGGCACGCCGGGAGGGTCGGCCGCTTTGGTCCACCCTGGCGGCGCTGGAGCCCGCCGAGCTCGTGGCGCTCGTGGACTGGACCTACATCGCCGACTACCTGGACCCCGGCCGGGCGCGGGAAATCCTCGAAGAGCGGCGGCCGCTGCGGGACGCTCGCATCGCCGGGTTGCGGCGCGACGGCCTGGCCGCCTACACCACCAGCCCCGGCTGGCTCGGCTACAGCGACGAGAAGCTTGTGCGGCTGTGCCGGGAGGCGGTCGCAGACGGATTCACGACCATCAAGCTGAAGGTGGGCGCTGATACCGGCGACGACCGCCGGCGCCTCGGGCTGGCCCGGGAGGCGGTGGGACCGGACGTAGCACTGGCCGTCGACGCCAACCAGCACTGGAGCGTGCCGGAGGCCATCGCCGCAATCACCGAACTGCGCGACTTCGGCCTGCGCTGGGTGGAGGAGCCCACCCATCCCGACGACGTGGTCGGCCACGCCACCATCGCCAACGCGGTGCGGCCGGTGCCGATCGCCACTGGGGAGATGCTGGCCAGCCCCACCCTCGCCAAGCAGTTGCTGCAGCTCGGAGGCGTGCAGATCCTGCAGATCGACGCAACCCGCATGGGCGGGCCACACGACCTGCTGGCCGCCATCCTCATGGCCACCGGCGCCGGGGTGGAGGTCATCCCCCACGCCGGCGGTGTGGGCCTGTGCGAGGCGGTCCAGCACTACGCATTCTTCAACGCCGTCTGCGTGGCCGCCGACACCCGGGACCTGTCCCTGGAGTACGTCGCCCACCTGCACGAGCACCTCACCGACCCCGTGGAAATCACCAACGGCCGCTACCGCCTGCCCACCCGACCGGGCGCCAGCACCGAGTTCCAGCCCGGCACCGAGCTGACCTTCGGCTACCCCGACGGCACCGAGTGGGCGGGCTGAGCGGGGACTACGGGCGCCAGCACCGAGATTCGGCCCGGCACCGGCTGACCTTCGACTACCCCGACGGCACCGAGCGAGTTGGCTGAGCGGGGACCCAGCGCTGACCAGCGGAACAGGCGAGTCTGGACGGACGGCCGGCAGGTTCCGCCAGCGGTCGATCATCAGCAGGTCTGTCACACCCCACACCTAGGCTCCTCCGCAGGAGGTGCCAATGGAAATCCCACTCATCGTCGTCGCACTCATGGCACTGCTCTGTGTCGCTGCGCTGTTCCGAGCCATCCGCCAACGCGACGAGGCTGCCACCCAACGTGACGAGGCCGCCGCCCAACTCGACATCGCCGGCCGCGACTTGGAGGTCATCAAGGCCCGCCACGCCGAACGCATGGAGGAGGTCGAGAAGGCCCGGCAAGACCTCGACACCTACTTCAAGGGCATGGCCGCCGAGGTGCTCCAGGCCAACAGCCAAGCCTTCCTGCAGCAGGCGAAGGACCAACTCGCCAGCCAGTCCAAGCTGAGCGAAGCGGACCTCAAGCAGCGCCAGCAGGCCATCGACAACCTGGTCAGACCGGTCCGCGAGAACCTCGACAAGTTCGAGCGGCGGGTCAACGAGATCGAGGAGAAGCGGCAGGGCGCCTACGCGGGGCTGAGGACCGAAGTCGGCCTGCTGCGCGAGGTCACCGGGAACCTTGGCCAGGCGCTCCGATCCTCACAGATGCGCGGCCACTGGGGCGAGCAGCAGTTGCGCAACATCCTCGAACTGGCCGGAATGCGCGAGCACATCGACTTCTTCGAGCAGCTCACCGTGAGCTCCGGGGAAGGCACGGGTCGCCCTGACGCGGTCGTGCGGGTTCCCGGCGGAGCCCAGGTCGTCATCGACGCCAAGACGCCGCTGGACTCCTACCTCGAGGCCCACAACACCAGCGACGACCAAGACCGTCGGCAGGAGCTGCTGCAGTCACACGCCGGTTCGCTGCTGGGCCACGCCCGGACGCTCGGCAGCCGGAACTACGACGCCGCGGTCGCCGGCTCCCCGGACTTCGTGGTCATGTTCGTACCGGCGGACCCCATCCTGGACTCGGCAATGGACGTGCAGCCCACCCTGTGGCAAGAGGCGTGGGACAAGCACCAGGTGCTCATCGCCACCCCCGGGCTGCTGCTGGCCTTCCTGAAGACGGTTGCGCTGGCCTGGAAGGAGCAGTCCCTACAGGAGAATGCTCGGCAGATCGCCGACGCGAGCAACGAACTGTATGACCGCCTGCGCATCTACCTCGACCACGTCGCCAAGATGGGCCGGGGCTTGGAGCAGGCCGTGAACTCCTACAACGCCGGCATCGGCTCCCTCGATAGCCGCGTCCTGCCTCAGGCCCGCCGGCTGGAAGAGATGGATGCGGCAACCGCCAAGAAGATCACCGCTCCGGTCCCCGTGGAGGGAGTCGTCCGACACCTCTCAGCGCCCGAACTGACCGAGGCGACGGAACCCTCAGCGGACTCCACCGACGCCTGAACCCGTAGCTCTTCAGAAAACTATTCGTACTGCTGTTGCTATTCCGTCCTAGACTAACTATAGTATAGATAGAAGTAACCAAGAGGGGGTGACGGAAGATGGGTCGGGATCCGAAGGGCAACGAATCCCCCGGCGCCGATCGGAGCGGCGAGTGGGCTGCGCTCGGTGAGTGGCTGGGGTCGCCACCGGAGTGGCCCCAGGTCGACTTGAGTGTGTTGCGGGATTGCTTGGGGTTCGTG
>JAPONU010000263.1 GCA_026713745.1 bacterium | reverse complement strand
GTTCGGCGCGCAGCGGTACCCGAAGGTCATCCTCGCGGCGGTCATAGCGGTCGGCGTGATCACGGTCATCATCGACACGCGCTTCGCCAGCTGGTTGAACGTCACCAACATCCTGCGCGCCGCGGCGCCGGTCGGCGTCGCCGCCGTCGGGCAGACCATCGTGCTCATCGGAGGGAACTTCGATCTCTCGATCGGCTCGATCGCGGGGCTCACCGGACTCATCACGGCGGTGCTCCTGCACAGCGGGCTGGGCGCTCCCGAGACCATCGTGCTGGTGCTGCTCATCGGCATGGGCCTCGGGCTGGTGAACGCCGTCGTCGTGGGGATCATCCGCATCAACCCCATCATCGGCACGCTGGGCACGGGGAGCGTCTTTTACGGCGCGGCGGTGCTTGCCACCAAGGGCGTCCCGCAGGTCTACCCGCGCGAGGGCCTCACGTTCCTGGTCACCAAACGGCTCGGGATCCACCCCTCCGTGTTCGTCTACCTCGGCGTCCTGCTGCTGTTCGGGGTGTTCCTGCATCTCACCGTCTGGGGGGTGCGGACCTACCTGCTCGGCGCCAACGTGGAGGCGGCGCGCACCTCCGGCGTTCCCACCAGGCGGACCGTGATGCTGACCTACGTCATCAGCGGCCTCCTGGCGGCCGTGGGCGGGATCCTGCTGACAGTCGAGCTCGGTTCAGGTCAGCCCAGCGGCGGCCAGACCTGGCTGCTGTCGACGCTCGCCGGACCGATCATCGGGGGCGTGGCCGTGACCGGGGGGGCGGGGACGCTGTTCGGGGCGTTCCTCGGCATGGTGCTCATATCGGAGATCAACAGTTCGCTGGTCTTCGCCGGCTACACGTCCTTCGCCCGGGAGTTGGCGCTCGGCATCGCCATCCTCGTGGCCATGATCGTGCAGGCCGACTCGATCAGGTCATTGCTCCGGACGGCTCGTCAACGGGCGCGCCAGCGGGTGGGTGAAGAGCCCGGCGAGTGACCTGGCGCTAGAACCCGTCCAGTTTGGCGTCGTCGAAGCGCCCCGCCTCGATGTCGGCGAGAGCGCGCTCGAAGATCGTCAGCGCCTCGTCGGCATCGCTCCTGGTGATCGTCAGCGGCGGCGTGATCTCCATGACGTTCCCGAAGGAGAGCAGGATCAGCCCCAACTCGAAGCAGCGGTAGGCGAGCCGGTGCGCGTCCCGCGTAGCCGGCTCCCGGGTCCGCGGATCGGCGACCAACTCCACGCCGAGCAGCAGACCCTTGCCGCGGACGTCGCCGATGAGCGGATGGCGTCCCTTCATCTCCAGCAGTTGCTCCTTCAGATAGCCGCCCACGTCGGCCGCGTTGGCCGTCAGATCCTCGCGCTGCAGGATCTCCAGGAAGGCAAGGGAGGTGCTGCACGACACGGGGTGCCCGCCGAGGGTGTACGCCGTGTAGAGGTCGTCCACGTCGATGATCTCAGGTCGCCCGACCACCGCGGAGAGCGGGAAACCGCCGCCGAGCGGCTTGGCCAGGCCGATGGCGTCGGCCTGGATGTCGAAGTGCTCGAACCCGAACATCCGCCCCGTCCGACCGAAGCCTGTCTTGATCTCGTCGAAGATCAGCCACATGCCCAGGTCGTCGCACAATTCCCGGAGGGCCGGGAAGTAGTTGCCGGGGGGAACGATCTCCCCGCTGTCGGACTGGATGCTCTCGGCGAACACCGCGGCCGTCTCGGCGGCCGGAGAGACGTTGGTCAGCAACTCGTCGCGGAGATAGTCCAGGCAGCGAAGGGAGCATTCCTGCGGGTCGCACGGGCCCCAGGCGCAGCGGTAGGGGTTCGGGTAGGGCGCTTTGGTGATGTGACCGCCGGGAATCGGCTTGCTCAGCGCACCATGACCGGAGATGGCCCCGGAGCCGATCGTCATGCCGTGGAAGGCGCCGATGAAGGAGATCACCCGGGGGCGGTCCGCGGCCAGCGGCGCGACCTTGGCGAGGAAGTCCATGGCGTCCGACCCGGAGACCCCGAACCAGACCTTCTTGGCGAATTCTCCCGGCACGAGGTCGACGAGCCTCTCCGCCAACTCGACGGCGGGCTCGTGGATGTAGCAGACCAGGGGGTGCGCGTACTCCTTGTCGATCGCGGCGATCGCGGCCTCGCGCACCTCCGGGTGGCCATAGCCGGCCGGAACCGCCCCGCCGCATCCCATCCAGTCCAGGTACTCGTTGCCGTCGGGGTCCCAGAGCCGCACACCCGCGGCCCTGGCGACGACGAACGGGTAGAGGCGGTACTTCAACGACCCGGTGATGACGGCGGCGTCGCGGTGGGCGATCTCTCTGGTCCGGCGAATGTCTCTGGGCCGGTCCGGGTCCATGGCTGGGTTCCCTCGCTCAGTTCCGGGTCGCGGCCGATGCCGCAGCGATCATCGTCACGCGGGGGATCCAGGCTGCACTAGTACTCGCCCACCACTGTGGTGGCGAACTTGCTGAGCAGGTGGGGGCCGGCCAGGACCGGCTCGTAGCGGGGCGACTCGCCGGGGGCCAGGCAGGTCGGCAGGCAGCACACCTCGGCGTCCCAGCGGACGTTGTGGAAGAACACGATGCTCTGGCGCCGCGTGGAGCGGCCGGCGTTGGTCGGCGGCAGCCCGGCGCGATGCAGCGTGGAGACCCAGCGATCGTTGGTCCAGCGGGCCATCAAGTCGCCGATGTTCACGACGAAGCCGCCCGGGATCATCGGAACCGCGGCCCAGCCGTCGGGACCCATCACCTCCAGGCCGCCGGGGGCGTCGTCGAAGCGCAGGATCGACAGGGTTCCGTAGTCGGTGTGGGCGCCGGCGCGCAACTGTCCCGGCAGGGGTCGGGTCTCCAACTCGGGGTAGTTGATCGCCCGCATGGCGCTGGAGTGATCGTCCAGGAACGGCTCGAAGTGGTCGTCCGGCAGGCCCAGCCCCACGGCCATGATCGACAGCAGGCGGCCCGTCAAATCGGCCATGATCCGGAAGTACGCCTCCCAGGCCGGGCGTAGCGTCACCGGAAGCTCCGGCCAGCGGGGCTCGGTCAGGATCGCCTCGGCGCCCGGGGGGATCACCACCGGCAGGTCGAGGGGACCCATGTTGAGGGTCTCCTTCAGATCCGGCGGCGTGGTGTCGCCGAGCGAGCCGGCCAGCATCTCGCCCTGGATGGGTGAATAGCCGTAGGCGTAGTCCTCCGACGGCGCCGGGCTGCGGCGCTTGACCTCCAGCGGCAGGTCGAAGAACTCCCGTGCCGCCCCCCAGACGGCGTTGCTGGTCACCTGGGGTACCCCGTGGCCGACGATGACGAAGAAGCCGATGGTGCGGCAAGCCTCGTCGGTGGCCCGCGCGACGGCGGCCAATCCCTCCTCACTCTCGGCTGCGGGGGAGATGTCGATGATGGGGACAGGGGATTCCAGGGTTGCCGACCCCGTCACCGCGGTCCCCCCGGAGTCAGTGTTCATGGCCGCCCTGGTACTGCGGGACCGGGCGAGGTGCCGGACCGAGCGAGGTATTGGCCACAGAGTTTTATATACTGACCTTTAGTTTGCATCTGCTTCGGAGGGTGAGTCCGCGGACTCGTCGTCGCGATGCAGGTTCAGTGATGCGGAGTTCATGCAGTAGCGCTCGCCGGTTGGGGCGGGGCCGTCGTCGAAGATGTGTCCCAGGTGCGCCCCGCATTCGTTGCAGACCGCCTCGGTGCGGACCCAGCCACCGCTGAGGTCGGTGCGACGCCCCACCCGGTCGTCGCCCATCTCGGAGTGGAAGCTGGGCCAGCCGGTGCCGGAGTCGTACTTGGTGTCGCTGGCGAACAGCGCCGTGTCGCAGACCACGCAGTGGTAGACGCCGTCGTCCTTGCAGTCCCAGTACTCGCCGGTGAAGGCCCGCTCTGTGCCGGCCTCCTGGGTGACGTGGTACTGGAGCGGGGAGAGCTGTTTGCGGAGTTCCCGCCGATTGGGCTGTCCGGTGGTCATGACGCCTCCAAATGCGTGCAGCGAACGGGCGTTTGGATTACACTGCTGTAATCCCCAGATGCCGAGGGTGCTGCACATAGTGTCTCACAACGCTCTGTGTCACACCCTCCCGGCAGAGTATGCACAGACGAGCTTCCCCCGAACGATCGATCCAACCGGCGCCGTTGGCGACCGGGGAATCAAACCACCCAGGAGGTCATGAACCGATGACGACCAACACCAACGGCAGGGTGCGCGAGCAAGCGCTGGACCTGGCTCTCCGCCAGATCGAGAAGAACTTCGGCAAGGGCGCGGTCATGAAGATGGGGGAGAAGGCCGCCCTCCAGATCGAGTCCGTGTCCACGGGAGCGCTGGCCCTCGACGTGGCACTCGGCATCGGCGGTCTGCCCCGCGGCCGGGTCACCGAGATCTTCGGTCCCGAATCCTCGGGTAAGACCACCCTGGCCCTGCACGTGGTGGCCGAGGCGCAGCGCACGGGCGGTGTGTGTGCCTACATCGACGCCGAGCACGCCCTCGACCCGGTCTACGCCCGGGCCATCGGGGTGGACGTGGACGAGATGCTCATCTCCCAGCCCGACACCGGCGAGCAGGCCCTGGAGATCGCCGACGTGCTGATCCGCTCGGGGGCCATCGACGTGGTGGTGATCGACTCGGTGGCCGCGCTCACGCCCCGGGCGGAGATCGAGGGCGAGATGGGCGACACCCACGTGGGCTTGCAGGCCCGGCTCATGTCCCAGGCCCTGCGGAAGCTCACCGCCAACCTGCACAAGAGCCAGGCTGTGTGCATCTTCATCAACCAGCTGCGCGAGAAGATCGGGGTCATGTTCGGCTCGCCCGAGACCACCTCCGGCGGCCGGGCGCTGAAGTTCTACTCCTCGATACGCCTCGACATCCGCCGGATCGAGTCCATCAAGAACGGCGCCGAGGTGGTGGGCAACCGCACTCGCGTCCGCGTGGTGAAGAACAAGACGGCGCCGCCGTTCCGCACCGCCGAATTCGACATCATGTACTCCCAGGGCATCAGCCGGGAGGGCTCGGTTCTGGACCTGGCGGTGAGCCTCGACATCGTGAAGAAGTCGGGGGCCTGGTACACCTACGAGGGCGATCAGGTCGGCCAGGGCCGCGAGAAGGTGAAGACCTTCCTGCGAGAGAACCCCGCCCTGGTTCTGGAGATCGCCGAGAAGGTCACCAGGAGCCTGTTGCCGCAGGTCGTCGAGACGCCGGAATCCGAAGCCGCCGACGAGGAGGTCGGCGCGACCCGGTAAAGCGCACCCGACTCCGCCGCCCCCGGCGTCCCCGCCCTTGTGTCGTCATTCCGCCGAAGGCCGGAATCCAAGCGGCAGCGGACGGGGCGGCTGCCTCTACGATTGAGCACGTGAGCGGCAACAGCGTGGCCGGCGTGGGGCGGTACTTCATCCGCACCTTCGGGTGCCAGATGAACGAACACGACTCCGAGCGCGTCGCCGGGTTGCTGGAGGCCGACGGGATGCTGCCCGCCGGCGCGCCCGAGAATGCGGACGTGGTCGTGGTGAACACGTGCTGCATCCGCGAGAAGGC
>JAPONU010000262.1 GCA_026713745.1 bacterium | reverse complement strand
GCGGATGCAGCCGTTCGACAGCGCCTCACCCACACGCTCGGGGATGTGCGTTCCGTGCAGCGCGATGCGCGGCAAGCCACCGCCGAAACTGTTGAGCGCCTCACTGAAGAACGACAGCATCAGGATCCAATCACCCAGCACCACGCTGCCGTTCTGCTGGCTGTGATTCGGCAGCTTCTCCACGAGGAAACCCGCCAGCGCAGGTGTAGGTGTCGCGGGTTTGCCGACGATCGCCCCTGTGGAGGTGATCAGGTTGTCACCCTCGTAGAGCGCCACGCTGCGGTCCGACACGTCGATCAGGATGTGATGGTTGACTGTGGACCAGTTGAAGTGCTCGGCGCGAACCCAGCCCTGCGCCCCGTTCGGCCGCACCGGCAACTCCACCTGGACCCATTCGTCGCCCTGGGTGCCCTGCAGCAGACGTGTTACCAGGCGATTGCGGCGGAAGGTGTAACTCCAGAGGTCGCCGTCGGGGAAGGCCAAGCGGGTGCCGTTGGGGGCGTCGTACACCGGGAGGATGCTGTTGACGCCGTCTTTGGAGGTCAGGATCGTGACCGGCTGCCAGGGTGGCGCCGTGGGCGGAACGGTGGTGGGCGGCGGCGGGGGCGGGAGTTGCTCGGGCGGCAGGACGGTGAGTTCAGGATTGGCCATCTCCTCCGGCAGCGCCACGTCCGGCAGGAGTGGCGGAGGGAGAGCAGTACCGCCATCGGTGGCGTCGGGAGCGCCCGGAGGGGCCGTGACGAGGATTGTCGGCTCGGTCGTCCGGCTGAGTGGGACCGCTGTGGTCGTCGTGGCCTCAGCGGCCGTGTCCTCGGCAGGAGGGGGCGCAGGTGCGCCCGCCGCGGAGGTTGGCAACTCCGGCCGCTCGTCGGTGAGTGTGGGCTCGGTGTCCGCGCTCCCGCACGCCGCGGCTGCCAGCGCCAACACGAGCACCAGCCCAAGAATCCGGACCACCGGTCGGCGCGGCGCGGCGCGGCCGGGAGAAGATCGCCTGATCATGTCTTTTCCTTCGTTGCGGATCTGCCCTGTCGTGCCGGCATCCGCCATGTGCGTCGCGCAGCACGGCTCCGCTCCACTGCCCGGAGACAGCCTAACTGCACGCCTCGGCGGACTGGTGGTTCCATCGTCCATCCAGGACGCCCATAGCCAGAATCGCGCCGTTCAGCCGCCGAACATCGCCAGCCACTCCGTGGCGTTCCGAGGCGTGAACACGTAGTTCGACCTGCGTGTCTGCCCCAATGCGGCCGACGGGGCGGTGGCGTAGAAGTGCCCGGGGAACAGGACCGTGTCGTCGGGAACCCGTCCGAGGCGGTGGGTGAGACTCTCGTACATGGCCGCAGAGTCGCCGCCGGGGAGGTCGGTGCGCCCGCAGCCCTCGAGGAACAGCGTGTCGCCCGAGAGCAGGCGACCCCGGACGAGGAAGCACTGGCTGCCCGGAGTGTGCCCGGGCGTGTGGATCAACTCGATGTCCAACCCGCCGACGGACACCACGTCACCGCCGGCGTGGCATTGGATCTCCGGCGGACCCAGACCGGTCGTGGCGGTCACGTAGGCCGCCTCGTCGTTCTGCACGTGCACGGGCACGTCGACGATCTCCAAGAGCTCGGCGACGCCGGGGATCGACAAGCCCATCATGGCACCGCCGACGTGGTCGGGGTGGTAGTGCGTGGCGAGGACGCCGGCCAGGCGCATCCCGTCGGCCCCGCAGAGATCCACGATCCCGCCAGGGTCATAGGCAGGGTCGATGACGAGTGCTTCGCCGGCCTCGCGGTCGCCGATCAGGTAGACGAAATTGCGCATCTGCCGGGCCAACTCGTCACCGAGGGCGAAGTCCACGCCGGAGAGCAACTGGCGGAAGTAGAGACGCTCGTCCACGCCGGCGAGCCTACGGGTGGGACGGGTGCGGAGGCTCAATCCACCGCAGGGTCGGGTGCCGCGTGGGGGCGCTGCCAAGCCGCGGCGGCCAGTTCGATGACCTCGCGCAGGGGACGTCCGGTCGCCGCCGCCACCGCGGCCGCATCGTCGTGCTCCACCTTCACCCGGCCCGGGGCCACCTTCAACCGAACCGGCAGGCCGTCGACGTGCACCTCGGCCTGCTCACGCGACCGTGGCCAGCGCTGGAGCGTCGTGGCCCGGATGCCGAGGCTCCCGGTCTCGGCCAGCATCACATCGGCCACCGTGGCGGCCAGAGCCGGATCCACCAGCGCGCTCACCACATGGGCCGGACGGCCCTTCTTCATCACGACCGGCGTGATCCAGGCGTCGTGGGCGCCCGCCAGGAGCAGCGCCTCGACGGTGTATGCCAGCGTCTCGCCCGTCACGTCGTCCACGTTCGTCTCGAGGAGCTGCACCCCCTGACCGGTGGCGAGGGTCGCCTCGGAGCGTCCGATCACGACCTGCGTCACGTTCGGTCGATCCTGCAGCTCCCGGTCGCCGGCTCCGTAGCCCACTGAGCCGACGGTCATCGGCGGCATCGGCCCGAAACCCGAGGCCAGCGCAGCCATCAGGGCCGCTCCGGTCGGCGTCGTGAGTTCGTGCGGGACGTCGGTGCCGAAGGTAGGTGCGCCACGCAGGAGCTCCACGGTCGCGGGAGCGGGGATGGGCAGGTGCCCGTGGGCGCTGCGGATCATGCCTTGCCCCTGCGCGATCGGAGCCACATGCACCTCGTCCACATCCAGCACTTCGAGCGCCGCGCAGGTGCCGACGATGTCGATGATGGCATCCAGGCCGCCGACTTCGTGGAAGTGGACCTGCTCCACAGGTCGCCCGTGTAATTCGGCCTCAACGGTCGCCAATGCCCCGAAGGTCGCCAGCGCCCGGCCGCGCACCCGCTCGGGCAGATCGGCCCCGGCAACGAGACCAAGGATGTTCGCCGCGGTGCGCACCACGCCCGACTCGGCGACCTGCACCTTCACATCCGTGGCGCTGATCCCGCCGCGCAGGGTCGCCTCTGTCACCAGCTCCCAGCCCGGCACGCCGAGTCCGGCGACGATGTCGCGGACGGCATCGGGGTCGGCGCCGGCGTCCACCAGCGCGCCCAGTGCCATGTCGCCGGCGACGCCACAGAAGCAGTTGAACCATGCCAAAGTGGCTTCGAGGCCGCCGGACGCGCCACCGGGAGCCGTCCCGCTGTCGCCCGCGTCGAACGCGCCGGCGCCGGTACCTGGCTCGGTGCCGGTGGGATCGTGCATCCGCCTACCGCCTCTCTGTCCCTCAGGATGCCGCGCCGGAGCCGTCCAGCATCCGCAGCACGGCGGCTGCCGCGCCGAACCCGTTGTCGATACCCACGACCGTCACCCCGGCTGCGCATGACGCCAGCATCGACAGCAGGGCGGTCACTCCTTCCAGTGCTGCCCCGTAGCCGGTGCTGGTGGGTACCGCAACGACCGGGGCGCCGGTCAGTCCCCCCACCACGCTCGGCAGGGCGCCCTCCATGCCGGCCACCACGACCACCGCGTCGGCCGCTTGCAGTGCCTCCACGTCGCCGAGCAGGCGGTGCAGGCCCGCCACACCGACGTCGTTCAGTCGGCGCGCCAGAACGCCGTGCGCCGCCAGCACGGTCTCACACTCGGTCGCCACCGGTCCGTCCGCGGTTCCGGCCGAGGCGATCACGACGCTCGCATCGCGGGCAGGGCCCGAGCGCCACACCACCGTCGAACCCTGGCGCCGACCACCGGGGTTCATCGCCAGCGCGGTAGCAGCCTGTTCGGCGTCCGACCGGGTCAGCACCACCGGTCCGGGCCCGCCGGCCAGCAGTTCCGCCACGATCTCGGCGCACTGTTCGGGTTCCTTCCCCGGCCCGTACACCACCTCACCGAGCGACGAGCGCAGCCGGCGGTGGTGATCCACCCGGGCAAAACCCAGATCCGCGAACGGCAGGCGCCGGAGTTCCCGCACGGCGTCATCGGGATGTAACTCCCCGGCGCGAACGCCGGCCAGCAGCTCGCGCAAGGCACCCTCGTCCATACTCTTCGTCCTCACCGTCGCCGACGCAGGGTCGCGCCCAGGCCGACCGCGACCCCCACAGGGCGACCTTACCGGTGCTTCTGTATCCTTGCCCCCCATGACCGGCCGTGCCGCTCCGGCGCCTGCCGACGCCGCTGTACCCCGCCGCGTCGCCTACCTCGGACCCCCCGGCACCTTCACCGAGGAGGCGCTGCGACTCGAGACGGCCTTCTGCGAGGACACCCACATCCCGATGTCGACGATCCCCGACGTGCTCGACGCCGCAGCCAACGGGGACGCAGACTTCGGGTTCGTCGCCATCGAGAACTCGCTCGGCGGATCAGTGAACGTCACCCTCGACAACCTCGCCCTCGAATCCGAGTTGCTGATCCAGTGCGAGATCGTCATGCCCGTCCAGTTGAGCCTGCTGGCACCGCCGGGGACGGAACTGGCCGACGTCCAGCGGGTCGTGTCGTTCCCGATGGCAACCGCGCAGTGCCGGACATTCCTGCGCACCCACCTCCCAGGTGCCGAGGTGGAGCCGGCCACCTCCACCGCCGAGGCGGTCCGCACCACCGCCGACGCGGCCGACCCCCACACTGCCGCCATCGGCGCGGGCCGGGCCGCGGCGATCTACCGGCTGGCGTCCCTGGCAGGCGACATCGGCGACGACCACGAGCAGCACACCCGTTTCGTGGCAGTGGCCTCGTCCGGCATCCCCGCACCCACGGGCCACGACAAGACCTCGATCGTGATCTTCCAGCGCGAGGACGTGCCAGGATCACTGGCCGGCATCCTGCACGAGTTCGCGGCCCGGTCCATCAACCTCACCAAGCTGGAGTCGCGACCCACCAAGGAGGCGCTGGGGGACTACTGCTTCGCCGTCGACCTCGAGGGCCACATCTCCGATGACCTCCTGGCCGACAGCCTGTTGAACATCCAGGCCAAGAAGGCCGACGTGAAGTTCTTGGGCTCGTACCCGGCGGCGGTGTGGCAGGAGGGCGACGCCACGCGGCACCAGGCCGACGCCGCCTGGCAGCGGGCACGCAAATGGCTGGCCGACATCCGGGATCACATCTCCGACTGAGCCGGTGCCGGCATGCCTGCCGGCAACCGGCGGCGGCCAGGCTCAGGAGGTGATGAGCCCCTCCTGAGGCAGTGTCCAGGGCAACGAGGGCACGTGCGCCAGCAGCTTGGCGCGCGGCAGTTCAACGTGACTCACGGGGACATCGATGACCACCGGCGCACGGCGCTCGAGCGCTTCGGGGATCAGCCGGGCCAGATCCATGGGATCCGACGCCCGCAACCCGACCGCACCGAACGATTCCGCGAACGCCACGAGGTCGGGATTGCAGAGATCGGTCTCGTAGGTGCCACCGAAGAACTCGTTGAGGTCGCGAGCCACGTTGCCGTACGAGTCGTTCCTGAAGACGACGGTGACGACCCCGAGCCCGTACTTGACCGCTGTCGAGAGTTCGGCCGCGTTGAACATGACCCCGCCGTCGCCGACGACGCAGACCACGGGGTCGTCGGGTCGGGCCACCTGGGCGCCGAGCGCTGTCGGGAACGAGTAGCCGAGGTTGAAGGCATACCCGGAGTCCACGTACGTCTTGGGGTGATTCACCTGGAAGTGGGTGCGGGCGTAGTAGCCGAACTGCGTCACCCCCCAGACGACGCAGGCCTCCTGCGGAATCCCGGTCCGGAGCGCCTCGAGGATGGGGTACTGCGGCTCGCGGAACTTAATGTCGTAGTACGCGATCAGCCGGCGGGCGGCCGTGACCGCTTCGGCGGGCGACGGGCGATCGGATGCGCCCGCCTCGGCGAGATGGGGCAGCAGCGCCTCGATGGTCGCCCTGGCATCGCCGAGCAGGGGGATGGTGTTGGCCTGGATCCGGGTCAGTTCGGTGTCGTCGATGTTGATGTTCACGAGCACCGACGCCTCGCCGGCCGGATTTCCCATCGAGAATCGAGTGCCGACGCCGATCACCACGTCGGCGGCCCGCATCACGTCATAGAGCTGGTTCATCTCGAACCGCTCCCCCTCCGGACTGACGCATGAGCCGTAGGCGAGCGGATGGCGGTCGGGGATTGTTCCCTTGCCGCCGCCGGAGGTGACCACGGGGATGTTGGTCGCCTCCGCCAGAGCAACGAGGGCGTCCTCCGCGTCGGAGCGCGCCACCCCGCCGCCGGCGTAGATCAGCGGCAGGCGACCAGCGGTGATCACGCGCGCGGCCTCCCGCAACTGCTCGGAAGCCGGCACGGTCCGCACGACCGGCGCCGGCCGGCGCAACTGGACCTCTTCGCGTTCGACCGAGGCCTCCGGCGGGACCTCGATCAGGACAGGACGGGGGCGCCCGGTGCGCATCTGCCGGAACGCCTCGGACACGGTCCAGGGGATCTCCCGAGGGCGCATCGCCCGCCGGCGCCACTTGGTCACGGGACGCACAACGTCGGGCTGGTCCATGATCTCGTGCACACCGCCGAGGTTCCTGCCGATCTGGCCGCGCGGGATCTGGCCGGCTATCACGAGCACCGGCGACGAGCGGGAATACGCAGTGGCGAGCCCCGCGGCGGCGTTGTACAGGCCCACGCCCGGCACCACCAGAGCCACACCCGGTTTGCCCGACACGCGGGCGTAGCCGTCGGCCATGTACGTCGTGGCCTGCTCGTGGCGGGTCGTGACCATTCCGATGCCGGGCTCGTCGCGTAAGGCGGCGACGATGCCGTACATCTGCACACCGGGGATCCCGAAGACGACCTCGACGCCCTCGGCCACGAGCGACTTGACGAGGGCCTCGCCTCCACTCATTCTGGCCATGGCGCACCGCCCTGCCCGGGATCGCAGGAGTCGGGCGACACGACACGCTACGACGCCGGCCGACTCCCGGCCAGCCCAGCGACCGCGGTGGCGAATCCGCGCCCGGTGCCGCCGGTAGCCTCGATTCCGGAGGGATGGCAGAGCGGACGATTGCGACGGTCTTGAAAACCGTTGGGTTTCACGACCCCGGGGGTTCGAATCCCCCTCCCTCCGCACACCGGCGGGCCACGGAGGCAACTCCGCCGGAATCGGCCATACTTGGGGCCCGCCGGTTCGCCGGCACCAATGCGCTCGTAGCTCAATTTGGACAGAGCGTCTGACTACGGATCAGAAGGTTGGGGGTTCGAGTCCCTCCGAGCGCGCTCGCCGCAGTCCCCGGGCACACCGCCGGCGTCGCACCGGAGCCGGGGCGCCACCACCCCTTTGGGCATCTGCGGCGCGGCCTCTCCGTTCAGCGGTGTCCTGTGGCCCCGTTAGCCTGCGATCGTGAGCCCTGGCGCAGCGGTCGATGCCGAACTGGTTTCCTCCGCATTCGATCTGGCGGAGCGCGCCGGACAGGTGGCGATGCGGTGGTTCTCGCCGCGCAGTCTGGACAGCCGGGCCAAGTCCGACGGCAGCCCCGTCACCGAGGCCGACCGGGCGGCGGAGGAATTCCTGCGGCTCGAACTGGCTCGGCGCTACCCCGACGATGCCGTGCTGGGCGAGGAGTACGGCAGCGTCGAGGGCAGCAGCGGGCGCCGCTGGGTGATCGACCCCATCGACGGGACCCGTAGCTTCGTGCGCGGCGTGCCGCTGTTCACGACGCTGCTGGCGATGATCGACGAGGCCGGACCCGCCGTTGGCGTGGCCAACGTCCCACCCCTCGAGGAGACTGTCGCAGCGGGTCGGGGCCTCGGAGCCGAGCACACCTACGCAGGCGAGGTACGCGTCGCCCGCGTCAGCACTGTCGGCCGGCTGGACGAGTCCTACCTGGTCACAAGCGGGATCGAGTACCTGCCCGAACGCGGTCGGCGGCTGCTGCTGGAACCCGGGCCCTTGGTGCGGACCTGGGGCGACGGCTACGGGTACGTACTGCTGGCCACAGGGCGGGCGGAGATCATGCTCGACGCCGGCCTGGCACTCTGGGATGTCGCCCCGATGCTGGTCATCGTTGCCGAGGCCGGCGGATCGATAACCGACTACGACGGCACTCCCTTCCCGCAGGCCGGCGACGTGGTGTCCACCAACGGCCACGTGCACGACGCGGTCGTAGGCCTGCTGGGCCGTCACACCTAGAGGCCGACGCCCTCGAACAGGACGGGAGTGATCCCCCGCTCGGTCAACGCGCTCAGGAAGCTCAACGGCGCCAGGGCCTCCGCCAGCCCCATGGCGCCGCTGCGGCGCCCCTCGCCGGCTGCGAGGGACAGAACCGCCGCGGCGGCCACCGTGGCTGTGGCGGCCGCGGGATTGTGGGCCACGCCGAGCACCCGCTGCGTGCTCTCGCCCCGTAGCTCTCCGCTCACCGCGACCCGTACCGCTCCGAGGCCGCCCTCGGCATACGGGGGCGTGAGCATGGGGAGATGGGATGTGAGACGGTCCTGGCGGTCGGCGGCCCGCCGGGCGGTGATCGTGTCCGCTTCGGGCAACAGGCGGATCAGGAGTTGCGGCTCGGCGAGCGCTCCGAAGTAGCAGTCCGCCGGACCCACCGGGTCGGGGAACCAGCACAATTCTCGACCCGAACCGCCGCGGCGGCGCACCCAAGTGCCGTCGACCCACACCCAGGCACTGCGGCCCAGCGCCGCGTGATACCGGCGGGCGCAGGCCGGCCCGCCCGTTCCCTGACGAGCGACAGCGACGGCGCTCACACTGTCGAACCAGCTCGCGGCGTGCGCTGCCAGGACGCACGTCAGCCCGGGGGAGAAGGCAGCCCCGAGCACCAGCGGCACACCGCGCTCGCGTGCTGTGGTGTCCAGTGCCAGCAGGCCCCGCACCTCGGCCGGATCGCCGGAGACCGAGACGACCGCCGCGCCGGCACGGACCAACTGGACCGCCATCGGCCACTGGGTGCCCGACGGCGTCGCCAGCACGACTGCGTCGGCGCGCTGCAGGTCACCGAGGCCTGCGGCGATCGTGCCCGGCACCGCCCGCACGACCTCGGCCGTCGAGGCCGGGCTATGACCGCAGACCGCCACGGGCTCGGTGCCCTCGGTCGCGGCGAGGATCCGGACGATCCGCGCGCCGACCGCACCGGTGCCGACAACCCCGAGGCGCATCTGCTCAGGCCCGCCGGCCGCGGACCCTCAGGTCAGTCCCGGACCACGCAACGGTCGCCATCCCCCCTGGCGGGCCGGCTGGACCTCGGTGCAGATCCGCATGATCCAGTCCATGACGAGGATCGCCAGCGCGGCAAGAATGAACGTCGCCACCCGACCGAACACGTCGCGCACATCTGCGACTCTAGCGACCGCGTGGGGCTAGCTGGAATCGAACCAGCGACCTCACCCTTATCAGGGGTGCGCTCTAACCGACTGAGCTATAGCCCCGGAGCATCCAACGCTAGCGCCCACCTGGGCCCCGGCAACCAGCGGCGGCAGTGCCGAGGCCCTCACCGGCGCGGTCCGGCCGGCCGCCTGCCCGGCACCCGATCTCTCAGGGGCCGCGGCCTTGCCCGCGCCGGGCGGAAGCGCGTGGACTCCTCCTCCACCAGCATGATCCGCAGGCCGCCGACCAACTCGCTGATGAGGTTGAAGAGGACGGCCGCCATGACGTTGAAGGCCGTGGCGAGGAACGCCATCACCAGGCTCCCCAGCGCGTACACCCGGAAGATCTGTCCCGGCACGAACTCGAAACTCTCGAGCCCGAAAATCTGCGTCACGAACGCCTCGATGCGGTCGATCAGACCCGTGGAGTCCACCGCGCTCCAGAGGATCACCGCTGCCACCAGCAGGACCGCCCACAGGCAGAGATACAGGATCATCGAGAGTTTCAGCACCGACCAGAGTTCCACGCGGCGCACGATCCGGCGCACGCTGCGGATCTGCAACCGCCGGCGCCGGCGCCGCTCGGAGATCGTCCAGCGCTCACCCGGCGCGGGCTGCTCGCCCCGGTCGCGGTGCACGGCATTGCCTGGCGCAGGCGGCGGCCTCACCACCGATGGATCGCCGGACACAGGACGAAGTGTACGGGACGACCGTCATTGGCTCGGCACAGGCCCGTACGATTGCTCACCACCGCCAGCCGGGCCGCCAGCGGGCGCGGCGCTTCGATTCCACCGGCTCCGAGCGGTCCCAGCAGGCGGACCACCCCGGCCACGTCCTCATCGAGGATCACACTCGCCCTGTCCAGCGCCGCGGCCAGAGCGGGCGCCGCTGCCGGCAGAGGCCGCTCAGCGGCGGCCGCCGCTCGCTCGTCGCCGAGCGCTACCTCCACGCGAGCCACACCTCCGTCCACCTCGAAGTCGATCAGTCCGGCACCGTTGGCTGCGGCCAGTTCGGCCGCGGCGCTGCGATCGGCTTGCGCCCCCGCCAGGGCCGCAGCATCCGCCGCCGTCTGCGACCGTGCCATCAGTTGAGCGCGGCCCGCCAGCTGCGCCAGCACGAGCGCGCCCGCCGCGAGCGCGACGACACACAGCACCACGAGGGGCAGAACCTGGCCCCCTTCCCCGCCGCGGCGCAGCACCCGGCGAGACCGCCGGAGGCCGGACCTCAAGGTTCTTCGCGGGGAACCAGTGTGACCGCGCTGACCTTCCGGTCACCGTCGATCTGCATCACCTTCACGCCGGTGGCGTAGGGGCCCTGCATGGAGACATCCGCCACCGGGAGGCGAATGACGACGCCGTCGCTCGCGACCATCATCACCTCGTCGCTCTCAGCGACGCCGCGGGCTGCCACCACTTCGCCCTTGCCCTCCACCAGACCAACCGCCTTGACCCCCAGACCGCCGCGGTGGCGCGGCCTGAAGGACTTGAAGTGCGTCCGTTTGCCGAATCCCTCGTCGGTCACGATCAGCAGCGTCTGCTCCGGCAGCTCCCTCACCATGGCGACCACCGCATCCCCCTGGCGCATCCGCATCCCCCTGACACCGGCGGCGACCCGGCCCATCGCCCGCACCTCGCCGGACTCGAAGCGCAGCAGGTTGCCGCGCCGCGTCACCACGCAGACGTGGTCCTCCTCGCCGAACGGCAGGACCTGTACCAACTCGTCGTCATCGACGAGGTTGATGGCCCTGAGTCCCCTGGAGCGCGACTCGTACAACGTGAACTTCGTCTTCTTCACACGGCCGCGCCGGGTGACGAACAGCAGGTACGGGTTGGTCTCGTAATCGCGCGTGTCGATCACCGCGGCCACTCGCTCACCCTCGGCCAGCTCCAGCAGGTTGACGACGGCGGTGCCGCGCGCCGAGCGGCCGGCCATGGGGACCTCGTGCACCCGGAGCCGGTACACCCGGCCGCGATTGGTGAAGAACAGCAGGTAGGCGTGTGCGGAGGTGTGGATGACCGCGCTGACGTAGTCACCCTCCTTCAGCTTCGCGCCCGCCACGCCCCGGCCGCCGCGACCCTGGGTCCGGAAGGCGTCCGCGGACGTGGTCTTGACGTATCCCCCACCCGACATGATGAAGACCACGTCCTCGTCGTCGATGAGATCCTCGATGTCGAACTCGCCCGGGTCGATCGCCAACTCGGTTCGCCGCGCGTCGGCGAACTCGCCACGCAGTTCGGCGAGTTCGCTCCGGATCAGCCCGCGCAGGCGGCCCTCGTCGGCCAGGATGGCCTGCAACTCGTCGATGACGGCGCGCAATCCGGCCAACTCGTCGCTGAGTTCGCTGCGGCCCAGCCGTGTGAGACGGCCCAGCGGCAGGTCCAAGATGTGGTTCGCCTGCACCTCGCTGAACCCGAAGCCGTCGCCGGTGAGCTGCCGCCGGGCCTCGTTGCGGTCGGCCGCGGCCCTGATGAGGGCGATGACCTCGTCGAGCATGTCGACCGCGCGCAGCAGACCCTCCACGACGTGCGCCCGTTCGGTCGCCCGGGCGAGGCGGTACTCCGAGCGGCGCCGGACCACTTCGACCTGATGGGCCACGTAAGCCTGCAGCACACCGGCCAGGCTGAGCGTGCGAGGAACACCGTCGGTGAGCGCAACCATGTTCACCGAGAACGACACCTGCAGCGGCGTGTGCTTGTAGAGGTTGTTGAGGATCACCAGCGCCGGAGCATCCCGTGTCAGCTCGAAGACCAGCCTGGTGCGCCCCTTGGCCGACTCGTTGCGAATGTCCCGGATGCCCGTGAGCACCTTGGAGTCGACGAGATGGGCGGCGCGGCGCTCGATGGCCTCGACGCTGACCTGGTACGGGATCTCGGTGACCACGATCATCGTCCGGGGACCGTCGGCGACAACCTCCGCTCGCCCGCGCAGGCGCAGCGCACCGCGGCCGGTCCGGTAGGCCTCCTCGATGCCGGCACGACCCAGGATCTGTCCGCCGGTGGGGAAGTCGGGGCCGCGCACGAATCCCATGAGGTCCTCGACGGTGGCATCGGGGTGTTCGAGCACGTGCAACACGGCGTCGACGACCTCGCCGAGGTTGTGCGGCGGGATGTTGGTGGCCATGCCGACGGCGATCCCCTGGCTGCCGTTCACCAGCAGGTTCGGGAACCGCGAAGGCAGCACCACCGGTTCGCGGTGGCGCCCGTCGAAATTGGCCAGGAAATCGACGGTTTCCTCGTCGATCCCGGCGAGCATGGCCGCGCTCAACTGCGTGAGGCGGCACTCGGTGTAGCGGTACGCGGCCGGCGGATCGGCGGGCGAGCCGAAGTTGCCGTGCGGGTCAACCAGCAGGTACCGGAGGCTGAAGTCCTGGCCCATGCGCACCAGGGCGTCGTACACCGCGGTGTCCCCGTGCGGGTGGAAACGAGCGATCACGTCGCCCACCACCGTGGCGCACTTCACGTGACCCCTGTCGTGGCGATGCCCGCTGGAGGCCATCGACCAGAGGATCCGCCGGTGCACAGGCTTCAGGCCGTCGCGCACGTCGGGCAACGCCCGCGCCACGATGACCGACATGGCGTAGTCCAGGAAGGACTGCTCCATCTCGGTCTGGATCTCGACGGTCTCGACGCCATCGCCGGGGCCATCGGCCGCTCCCGGCCCGTCGATGGGATCTGTGACGGGAGGTGGTTCGCTGCTCACGCCGCTCAGATGTCCAGGAAACGCACGTCGCCGGCGTTCGCCTGGATGAACGACTTCCGGCTCTCCACGTCATCACCCATCAACTGTGAGAAGACGGCGTCGGCAACGGCGGCTTCCTCGATGTCGACTCGCAGCAGGGTGCGCTGGGCGGGATCCAAGGTTGTCTCCCAGAGTTCGTCCGCATCCATCTCGCCGAGGCCCTTCAGGCGCTGGAACTCGCTGCGATGCTTCGGATGGTCGGTGAGGAACTCGGTCTTGGCCCGGTCGTCCTTGAGGTACACCTTGTTGCGACCCACCTCGGTGGAGTACAGCGGCGGCTGGGCGATGTAGACGTGCCCCTCCTCGATCAGCGGCCTCATCTGGCGGAACAGGAAGGTCAGCAGCAGCGTCCGGATGTGGCTGCCGTCCACGTCAGCGTCGCAAAGCAGGATGATCTTGCCGTACCGCAGCTTGTTGAGGTCGAAGCCGCCGTTGCTGTCAACACCGTTGCCGTTGCCGGGACGGCGCCCCTTGCTCTCAGCGTCGTCACTGTCGCCGTCGCCGTCGGGAACGCCGAAGCCTGCCCCGATGGCGCTGATGAGAGCTGCGATCTCACTGTTGCGCAACATGCGGTCGGCGCGGGCCCGCTCGACGTTGAGGATCTTGCCCCTGATGGGCAGAACGGCCATGGTGCGGGGATCGCGGGCCTTCTTGGCCGACCCGCCGGCGGAGTCGCCCTCCACGATGTACAGCTCGTTCTCGTCGATGTCCCCCGAGGTGCAGTCGGTGAGCTTGCCCGGCAGCCCGGCGCCGTTGAGAGCCGACTTCCGGCGCGTGGCTTCGCGGGCGGCACGCGCGGCCTCGCGGGCACGGGAAGCCTCCGCCGCTTTGGTGACGATGCGGCGAGCCTCGCTGGGGTGTTCCTCCAGCCAGTCCCCCAGATGGCGGTTGGTGGCGCGTTCCACCAGTGTGCGGATGGAGACGTTCCCCAGCTTGCTCTTGGTCTGACCCTCGAACTGCGGCTCGTGCAGGCGCACGCTGACGATCGCCGTCAGGCCCTCCCGGATGTCCTCGCCCTGCAGGTTGGCCACCCCGCGCAGTAGACCCTTGCGGTCGGCATAGCGGTTGGCCGCGCCGGTGAGGGCCTTGCGGAACCCCTCCTCGTGCATCCCGCCCTCGGTGGTCGTGATGCCGTTGGCGAAGGAGTACAGCCCGTCGGTGTTGTAGGCGGTGCTCCACTGGAATGCCACCTCCACCTCCTGGTCGGACTCCTCCTGGTGGAAGTAGCCCACCTCGGAGAACAGCGTCTCCCGGGAAGCGTTGACGTGCCGGACGAAGTCGCCGATACCGCCGGAGTAGCGGAATGTCGTCCAGTCCGAACCCGCCGGCGAGCGAAGGTCCCGGAAGCGGACGCGGAGATCGGCATTGAGAAACGCCATGACCTGGAGGCGCTCGGTCAGCCGGGCTGCCTGGAACTCAACCTCGTCGAATACCTTCGCGTCCGGCCAGAAGCGGACCGTGGTGCCGGTCGGGCCGCCGGCCGGTACGTCCTCGACCTCCTGCAGGGGCGCCTCCACGTCGCCGCCGTCCACGAAGCACATGGCCCAGCGACTTCCACCGCGGCGGATCTCCACCTGCAGGCGCTCAGACAGCGCGTTGACCACCGACACACCCACGCCGTGCAGCCCGCCGGAGACCTTGTAGCCGCTGCCGCCGAACTTGCCTCCGGCGTGCAACATCGTCATGACCACTTCGAGAGCCGACAGGTCGGGCATCTCGGGATGGGGACCCACAGGGATGCCCCGGCCGTTGTCGACCACCTCACAGGAGCCGTCGGCGTGCAGCGTGACGTCCACCTCGGTGCAGTGGCCGGCCATCGCCTCGTCGACGGCGTTGTCCACGACCTCGTAGACGAGATGGTGCAGCCCGGCCGGCCCCGTGGAACCGATGTACATCCCCGGTCGGCGGCGGACAGCCTCCAGACCTTCCAGAACGGTGATGTCGGCTGCTTCGTAAGACTCGGCGCTATCAACCACTCGAAAGCGTCTCCGTCCGGTACCGGTTCCTCTTGGGGCCTCTTGGAGGCCGTCTCGCACGCCCCGGGCGGGACATTGCATGCACCGGTGGTGCCGGCCGACGGCTTTGCTCGACCGGGTTCATTCTACCGCCTCCGCCGCCGCTCCCGGTTCGTTCCCGCAGTGACTCTCGCCCGAATGAACTGCACTTTCCCCTGTCCGAGACGCTCGGCCAGGCGAGCGAGCAACTCACTCTCCGCCAAGCGCACCTGCGCAGCCCACGCAGGGTCGTCCACGTCGACGGTCAGTCGCCGGTGAACGAGTCGTGCCGGTCGGCTGTGAGCGGCGAGCGTGGGGCCCGCGACGGCCGCCCAGTGCTCGAAGAGGGCCACAAGGACATCGGCGGACGGCGAGCCGAGGCCCCCCAACAGTCGGTTGAGGCCGTCGGTGATGTGGCGCGGCCCGCGGCGCCCGACCGCCTCCTGACTCATCGCGCGGCCGCGGTCGCCGGCAGCTCATCGATCGAGAGCACCTCGGCCGGTCGTGCCGCAGGGGGAACCTCTCCGGCGGTCGCCAGCAGAACCTGCCCCGCCGGCAACAACTCCAACAGCTGCGCCTGGCGCGTCGCATCCAACTCGGAGAAGACGTCGTCGAGCAGCAGGAGCGGGGGCTCGCCGCCGGCTTCGGTCATCGTCTCGTGCAACGCCAGGCGCAACGCCAGAGAGAGACATCGCTGGTTGCCCTGCGAGGCGTGCGTCCGCGCCGGGAGTCGGTCGAGACTCCATTCCAGGTCATCCCGATGCGGGCCAACGGTTGTGACCGACCGCTGCAGATCCTCCCCGCGGGCCTCCGTCAGCGCCACCGCCAACCCGGTGGCCAACCAGCCCGGTTCGTACGCCATGTCCACCGGGACCGTGGCGTCGCCGCTGAGCCGCCGGAAGAGTCGCTCCATTCGCGGCTGAAGCTCCTCGACGGTACGGCGGCGATGGCTCGCCCATGTCTCCGCGGCCGCCGCAAGCCGATCGTCCCAGATGTCGAGTGAGCGCCGACTGTCGGCGTCCATGCGTTGCCCGCCGCCGGGGCCGATCTGGCGCAACAGTGCGTTGCGCTGACGCAGGCAGACAGACAGCCGGCGGCGATCCTCGGCAACCCGCGGATTGAGACTCACGACCGCACCGTCGATGGCGTCTCGACGGGAACCCGGTGAGCCCTTGACAACGAGAAGATCATCGGGTTGGAACGTCAGCACCGGAACCTGCTCCTGCAGGTCTGCGGCGCGTCGCAATGGCTGGCGGTTCACCTGCGTTCGGTTGCGTTCACCTGCCGGGCGCACTTCGGTCTCCACCAGCAGGCGGCGATCGGTCACCGCGAACTCACCGCGCAGGATCGCTCCGGCGGTGCCGGCCCGGATGAGATCGACGGAGCCGGCACCGCGGAACGACGAGAGCGTCGCCAGGTAGCCGATTGCTTCCAGGAGAGAGGTCTTGCCCGACCCGTTCGGGCCGCGGATCACCGTCAGACCTTCTGACGGTTGGAGCGCAACGCTCTTGTGCATGCGGAAGTCGGTTACCTCGAGCCAGCGAAGCAGCACGTCTCCTCAGGTGATTCGCAAAGGCATGAGCACGTACAGGAAGTCGTCCTCGGTAGGGGACCGCAACAGTGCCGGCTTCAGCTTGTCGGCAGTGAGCAGAACGATCTGCTCGCAGTCGAGTGCTTCCACGCCGTCGTGCAGGTACTGCGCATTGAAGGCAATGACGAGGTCCTCACCTTCATAGGAAGCAGCCACCTCCTCGGTCGCCTCGCCCACGTCCTGCGCGCGTGCGGACAGCGTCATGCCGCCGCCCTGCATGCTCACTCGCATCGGCACCTGTGCCAGCGCCAGCAGGCGGACCCGCCGGATGGCGTCGAGAAGCGTCTTGCGGTCGGTCACCAGCCGGTTGGGATGATCGGTGGGGATCAGGCCCTCGTAACTGGGAAAATCTCCGTTGATCAGCCGTGCCGACAGGCGTGTCTCGCCGACTTCGAACAGCACGGTGTTCTCGTCGAGTTGCACGCCGACGCGCACGTCGTCGACGACCAGGCGAGCTACTTCCTCAAGCGCCCGCGACGGCATCAGGACACCCTTGTCACCGACCTCCATCGAGACGCTCGCGATGTCCCGCTGCGCCAGCCGGTACGAGTCGGTCGCCACCAGCCGGAGACCACCGCCGAACGCCGTCAGCAGCACCCCGGTCAGCACCGGTCGGGACTCGTCGCGGCCGGCGGCCGACACCACCTGGCGCAGTCCACCCACCAGCGCCTGACCGTCCACGGTCACGGTGGCCTCACCGAGCAGCGGAATCCGCGGGAAATCCGACGCCGGCATCGTCCGCAGCGAGAACTCCGACCGGCCGGCACGAACGCTCAGCACCCCGTCGTCGAACTCCACGTCAACCGCGCCGAGGTCCAGCGACCGCACGATGTCGGTGAGCAGCCGCGCCTGGACCAGCGCGGATCCGTTCTCACTGCCACTGACGGTGACCCGATCCGCAATCGTGAGATCCACATCGCTCCCGGTGACCGAAAGACTGTCGCCGGAGAGTTCCAGCAGTACCCCCGATAGACCCACGACGGGGCCGGCCTTGGTCGTCACGGCCCGACCGGCCCGGTTGAGAGCGGTGATCAGCGTGTCCCGTTCGCATCTGAACTTCACAGGTTCCGTCCTTCACTTAGGATTTTGTCGTCTATGAGTTTGTAGTGGTAGTAGGGCTGGGGATTGTGCATTTCCGGCCTTCAGCGCAGGTCAGGCTGCTGGGAGGCTGTGGAGGCGATTGCCCGTTTTCCCGGGTCTGTGGCGCCGGAGGGACGATCGCCGGTGACGGCGGTGGTGTTTCGTACCATGTTGCCGGCCGGTTGTACACAGGATTCCCCAAAGCGGGCGGGGTTACGCGGCGCTCCCCACGTTGCTGCGCAGCATACGGGTCAGCTGAGTGACTTGTTCGTACACTTGCTGCTTTTCTGACATTAGCTGCTTTATCTTGTTCACTGCGTGAATCACTGTCGTGTGGTCGCGGTCACCGAACTCAGAGGCAATCGCGGGGAAGCTGAGGTCGGTGAGTTCGCGCATCACGTACATGGCGATGTGACGGGCCGTGACCAGCTGGCGCCGCCGGCTCGTGCCGGTGATCTCCTCGACCGCCAAGCCGAACATGTTGGAACACGCGTTCATGATGTGCACAGGCATCACCACGTGCTGCTTCTGCGGTGTGAAGACGTCGCGCAGCAGCTCCTGAGCGGTCGGGACCGAGATCTCCTGGCGGTTGAGAGTGGCGAAGGCACACACCCGGGTCAAGGCCCCTTCCAGCTCGCGGATATTGCTGGTCACCCGCTCGGCGATCAGCTCGAGAACCTTGTTGGAGAGGAGGTGTCGACACTCGTCGGGCACCCGGTGATCCAAGATGGCGAGGCGAGTCTCGATATTGGGGGGCTGGATGTCGGTGATCAGGCCCATCTTGAAGCGGCTACGGAGGCGGTCCTCGAGGGTCGGGATCGAGTCCGGCGGCCGGTCGCAGGTGATGACCAGCAGGCTGCTGGTCTCGTACAGCGTGTTGAACGTGTGGAAGAACTCCTCTTGCAGCCCCTCCTTGCCGGCGAAGAACTGGGCGTCGTCGACGAGCAGCACATCGAGCCGCCGGTAGTAGTCCTTGAAGGCGGGAAGCTGGTTGGACCGGATGGCGTAGACGAAACGGTTCAGGAAGGTCTCGGTGGATACCAGGCGAACAAGCGATCCCGGGTAGTGCTCGTTGACGTAGTGGGCGATTGCGTGGAGCAGGTGCGTCTTGCCGAGTCCGGCGCCACCGTAGATGAACAGCGGGTTGTAGACCCTGCCCGGTTGCTCGGCGACCTGGAAAGCCGCGGCCTGCGCGAACGAGTTGGATGGACCGCAGACGAAGTGTTCGAACTTGTACCGCGGGTTGAGCGGCTCATCGACAAACAGTCCCTCTGCGCCCATCGGGGGGGTTGCCGGGCGGGGCTCTTCGATCCTGCGGCCGGCGTTCGTGTCTTTCGCCGCCGGCAGGAGCAGTTCCTCGAGCGCCTGCGGATCAGCGGGTTCGAGTGTTACGGGCTCGATGTCGATGAGGAGAGTCAGCGGCTGGCCGATGATCTCGGTCAGAACGTCCTCGATGAGGTGCCGGTAGCGGCGCTCGATCTTGTCTCTGGCGATGCTGCTGGGAACGTGGACGCGCAACCCGTCGCCCGTCAGCTCGTATGGCCGGATATCTCGGAAGGTCGAGTGCCAGACGGCATCTGAGACATGGTTCTGAATCGTGGTCGCGCATGCGTTCCACAGATGCGCTGGGTCGTTCACGGGTGCGGCTCAGTTCTGATGGGGACCACCGTGGCGGCTCCTGCTGGCGGCGGAGGGCGGGTGATCGCGCTGGTCGGAGACTTGACGGATCTGCGGTGCTCGTCGTGGCGGGCAATCTAGCCGCACCGTTCGGCGGGTGTTGGCGCCAGGTATTGAACAAACCACATTCTTAATAGGTTTTGTGCACTTTTTCGTGACTGTGTCACGCGGCGCCGAATGCGCCGTCGGGGGCCGTGGCGGCCCTCGGCCGGCCAGCAGCAGCGGCACGGTTGTGGCGGACATCGTGTGCCCGTAGCGTGAGGCGGTCGAGTTGTGTCCGGTCGCCTGTCCGGACCACTGGCCTCGACGGTCCTCGCGGCTCCGGCCGGAGGAGCCGGCGTCTCGGGAATCACTCGCCGCACGTGTACCGGGGGGAGTGGGTTGGCCCGGCGCAAGGAGGAGTGGAAGTGAAGCGGACGTACCAGCCGAATGTCCGCCGCCGGTCGCGGCGGCATGGGTTCCGGAAGCGGATGAGCAGTCGCGGCGGCCGGGCTGTTCTGAGGACCAGGCGCCGTCGCGGCCGTCAGAGGTTGTCAGCCTGATCGGGCGAATCCGATCCGCGAAGACATTTGAGCGGCTCCGTCGGAACGGTCGAGTCGTCCGCCATGGCGTACTCGAAGTCCGCTATCTCCTCGATGGGGAGAACGGCCCGCCGCGGGTGGCGTTCGCCGTTTCTCGCAGCACCGGCTCGGCGGTCGTACGGAACCGGCTGCGCCGCCGGTTGCGCGCTGTGATGCGTGAGTTGGCCGGCGCACCCCGCCCGGCGGCGCTCCCGAGCGGTGACTATCTCATCCGCCCGCGACGCCACGCCGCCGCAGTGGGATTTGCCCGGCTGCGCAGGGACGCGCAGCGTGTGCTGGAGCGCATCTCAACCGGTGAAGGACTGTCGTGAATCCTGTGAGGCGCCTTCTCCTCGGCGCAATCCGCCTCTACCAGGCCTTCAGCGCCGTGCGCCCCCCCCGGTGCCGCTTCCTGCCGACGTGCTCGGCGTACACGCTGGAAGCAATCGAAGTGCACGGTGCCTGGCGTGGCTCCTGGTATGGCGTTCGCCGGTTGCTGAAGTGCCGCCCGCTCGGACCGTACGGGGCTGATCCGGTACCGCCCCGGCGTGCCGATCCGGTCAGATGTGAGGGTGCTGCCTGATGTTCGACGCAATCGGTCGAGCCTTCAATCCCCTGATGACGCTGGTCGCCCGCGTCCTCTCGTTCCTCTACGACCTGTGGCCGAGTTACTCGGGGGCGATCATTCTGCTGACGGTTTGCGTGATGACGATCCTCACGCCCGTCACGATCCGCAGCACGAAGTCCATGCTGGCCATGCGCCGGCTCGCTCCGGAGGTCAAGCGGCTGCAGGCCGAGTACCGCCACGATCGCCAGAAGATGAACGAGGAGGTCATGGCGCTGTACCGGTCGAACAGCGTCAATCCGCTGGGTGGATGCCTCCCGCTGTTGATGCAGTCGCCGGTCTTCATCGCGCTCTTCTACATGTTGCGCGGGTTGACCCGGCGGACTTCCGTGCTGGGTTGGTCGTCCGGTCAGGCCGGCGCGGCCTGTGCTGCGTCTTCCGGTGTGGAATGCACGCCCCAAGTCGTGAGCGCGCCCAAACAGACGTTCAACCCTGACTATCTCAGTCCCGACAGCCGGCTCTACCAGGACCTTGTGGTCAGCACCGAGATGCGGGGCTGGGGAGTGGATCTGGCTGAGAGCGCCAGCTCGGCCCTGAGCAGTTCATTCGTGTCGGGACTGCCGTACCTCGGCATGATTGTCCTGGTGGCGGGTCTGGGCTACTACCAGCAGCGTCAGATCAGTGGGCGGATGTCCGCCGACGAGCAGACACCGCAGGCGCGCATGATGATGCGCATCATTCCGATCTTCCTGCCGATCATCTCCTTCAGCCTGTCAGCCGGATTGGTGCTGTACTACAACGCACAGAGCCTCATTCGGATTGGCCAGCAATCACTGATCACGCGAAAGTTGTACCGACCGTTCGCAGAAGAGCAAGAGGTGCGAAAGGCGCTCGAGGAGGAGGCAGCCGAGAGCGGTGAGGAGCCGAAACCGCCAGGTCCACCCGAGCCGCCACGTGGACTCGGCGAGCGGTTGGGGTTGACCAGCGCCCCCGACCCGCGGCGCCACGGCCGGCAGCGCCCCGTGAGCGGTTCTGCACCAAAGCCGAAGCCCGTTCCACCGACTGCGAAGGCGGCGCCACCAAGGCCGGCCCGCGAGCCGTCCTCCCGGCCGCCCACCAAGGCCGGCGCAGAGCGGGCACAGACGCCACGGCCGGAGCGCCGGAAGAGCGAAGGATCGAACAGACGTTCGAAGAAGAAGAAGGAGGCACCGCCGCCAAAGCCGGTGCCCAGCCGCGTGACGCCCAAGGGCGCAAAGCAGCAGCGGAGCAAGCGCTACAAGAAGTGAGAGGCCTATGGAATGGATAGTTACTGAGGCGCGCACGGTCGCGGATGCCAAGGAGATGGCCCTCGACCAACTCGGCGTCGACGAGCGTGAGGCCGAGTTCGAAGTCCTCGTTGAACCGCAGCGCGGCGTGCTGGGGCTCGGCAGGGCGAATGCACAGGTACGCGCTCGGGTGATGCCTCGGGTGGAGACCCCACCGGACCGACGAGGGCGGCAACGCCGCGCCCGCGGCGGCGACCGCAAGCAGAGATCCGACGGGCGGAAGGCCCAAACGGCCAATAGTGCCCGCGGCGGTGCCGAGGGGGCCGCGCGGGCGACGAAGGAGAAGCGGCCAGAGCGCCGTAACTCGGCCGGCGGGCCGGACAATCGAGCAAAGAAGTCAGCAGGAACGTCCAAATCGAAGGGCAGAGGAGAGAAAATGAGCACGAGTGACACCAATGGCGGAGAGGACAGGATGGACTTCGCGAACGAGGAGGAACTGCTTCGCTCGTTCGCGGCAGGCCTCGCCGAGTCGTTCGGGGTTGATGCCACGGTGACGACGGTCCGTACCACCGAAGGCGCTGTCGAGGTCGTCATCGACGGTGACGAGGTGGGGTTGCTGATCGGCCGGCGGGGCACAACGCTGGCTGCGATCGAGGAGCTGCTCCGTGTCGTCGTCCAGCGACGGGCACAGGGGCGCCGCTCCAGCAAGGTGCGTCTCGAGGTCGGCGGGTACAAGCAGCGCCGCAAGGAGGCGTTGGAGGCCTTCGCGCAGCGGATCGCCGCGGAGGTTGTTGAGAGCGGCGAGCCGAAGGTCCTCGAGCCGATGAACGCGGCCGATCGCAAGATCGTTCATGATGCCATCGTGGAGATGACCGGCGTGCGGACGGCGTCGGAAGGGGAGGAACCCCGTCGACGTGTCGTGCTGAGGCCGGGGAGCTGAACTGACCGCCGGCGCGGCACCGCTGCCGGCTGAGGCGGGCCGCCTGGATCGGATATTCGAGCGGGCACGACAGCAAGGTCTGCTGGGTCGGGCCACGACACCCTGCCAGGAGTGGGTGCACGCTGCAGCGATCGCCGGGCAACTTGCAGATCCCGGCGAGAGTCGCTGCCTGGACCTTGGGACCGGGGCGGGTCTGCCCGGCCTCGTTATGGCGCAATGCTGGCCGGCAACCCGTTGGCTGTTCACGGATCGGCGGGAGCGCAGCGAGAGTTTTGTCCAGTGGGCGATCGGATTGCTGGGCATGAGTGAGCGCGCGTCCTTCTGGCGTGGCGACGTAGCCGAACTGGTGCGGGAGCCGAGGTTGGCCGGAGAATTTGAAGTGGTCGCTGCCAGGGCGTTTGGCCCGCCGCCGGTTACCGCCGAGTGTGCGACGGGCTTCCTGGCCACAGGGGGGCGCCTCATCGTGAGCGAACCGGAGCACGAGACAGGGACACGCTGGCCCGCCGAAGCGCTGGCACCGTTGGGTCTGGCAATACAGGCGATCGGCACCGGACCGAGTTTCGTCGAACTCGTGAAGGTGGCGCCACACGAGGATCGTTTCCCCCGCCGGCTCGCTGCGATGCGGCGCGCTCCTCTCTTCTAGGCCGCCTCGCACCTCGGTGGAGTCGGCACGCGACGGACCACGCCCGCCGGCGACCTGCCACCGCGGGATGTGCCGAACCCAATGTTTCACGTGAAACATCACCCTTCGAGCCAGTGCCCGCGGGTACACTCGATGCTCAGCCGGCCGCCGTTGGAGGTGTTGCTCCCGTGACCTCTGTTTGTCGCACGATTGCCGTTGCCAACCAGAAGGGTGGCGTCGGAAAGACCACGACGGCGATCAACCTCGGCGCGGCTCTGGCCGAGTTGGGACGACGGGTGCTGGTGGTCGACCTCGATCCACAGGCGAATGCAACCACCGGCATCGGTTTGGACCCGCGTGAGGTCACGGCCTCGGTGTATGACGTTCTGCTGGACGGCAAGTCGATAGTTGACTGCATCGCGCCGACGGCGATCGAAGGACTGATGGCCGTTCCGTCACACCTGGACCTTGCGGGCGCCGAGATAGAACTGCAATCGGCGTTCAACCGGGAGCGCCGTCTGGCTGCGGCGCTGACACCCGTCATCGACAAGTTCGACTACCTCTTTGTGGACTGCCCGCCGGCTCTGGGACTGCTGGCCGTGAACGCCCTCACGGCGGTGCGCGAGGTGCTTGTGCCGATCCAATGCGAATACTTCGCGTTGGAGGGGCTCGCTCAGTTGACGATGCACGTGGACCAGATTCGACGACATTTGAATCCGGCCTTGAATGTGTCGAAGTTGCTCCTTGTCATGTACGACGGCAGGACGAACCTCTCCCGGCAGGTCTCTGAGGAG
>JAPONU010000261.1 GCA_026713745.1 bacterium | reverse complement strand
TCGTACACGACCGGCTGGAGGCGCCCGCGGGCAACGCCATCATCGCCGCCACGGCCGTCGTTCATCGCCTCACGGTGGTCACCGGCAACGTCGAGCACTTCGAGCCGTTCGGTGTGCCGACCCTCAATCCGTTCAAGCCGAAGTCGTGACCACCCACCCGGCCGCGACCGGCCGCCAGGCCGGCACACGCCAAGCAGACCTACGTGTTCCTGGTGGGCGTGGCGGCACTGATCACTCCCATCTGCCTCGCCCTCTTCGCCGGCCCCGGCACCTGACCGGGCCCCGTTGGGCGACAGGTAGTCTGCCCTCCGAGGTTGGGGCGGTCCAAGGTTCGGGCTCTGCCGGGCAGACCGCATTGAGCACGGCGACCGCTCGTTTCACTGCACTCTCATGGATCGGCCGCGCCCCATAGCCGTCCGAAGTCCTCGCCGAGGGGTCCTCGCCGAGGGACAGAAAGCTCGCGAGTTGGCTCAGGATCGGGTGGAACCACGGTTGGCCGTGCCGTAGAGAAGTCCCGACACGTTGAGCATGATCTCGCGCCGTTCCGGCCCGAGAGTCGGATCGGTCGCGGGTGTCAAGGTCTCCGACGCCCCGGCTGCTTGTCGACACAGTTCGATCCGAGACAGACAGGGGTGTCCAAGTGACGAATCCTGACCATGTGCTCGGCTTCTGTAGGAACCACTTCGAGGGAGCCGCCCCGCATTTTGAACTCGATCGAGCCGGCACAGTGCTGCGGATCGATCGCACCTCGATGGCAATGAGTTGCAACCTCCGTGCACATGATTCGGCAGTCGTATGCCGCTGCCGCGCGGAGCGTCTCAAGTGCCGGGTGGGAAGGCCGGCGCCCGGCACTGACAACGACGTAGCGCGGATCCACGGCTGCGAGCAGTTTGCTGAACCGCTGCAGCTTCGCTCCATGATGCGGCAGCAGGAAGACGTAGGCGGACACTTCCATGCCCGACCTGAGCAGCTCTTTCACGGCTTCGTCGTCGATGTCGCCCGGAATGAGGAACCGATAGCCGGCGAGCTCCAGCCTCAGTACCACACTCGACCTGTTGACAGAACCTCCGACGGCTGCGTCCAGGACTTGACGATGCGTCGGCGCAAGTGCGACCCAACTGATGGTTCCGGCGTGGCCGACTTCGCCCCGCAGCGCGGGCTTTTCCCGAGCACCGACCTCGTCAACTGCAGCGAGGATGCTCCGGACGACGGCCTTGACGCGGGGCTGACTGGTCGAGTGCGGAGACACCGACATGGCCGCGTTCATGTAGAGCTTCGTGGCACTGTTCCCGAAGCGCCGAAGTAGTTCGTGGACGCCCCCACAGTGGTCCAGATCACGATGAGTGACCACAACGTCCAAGCGCACGGGGTCCACCTCGGCGAGCAACTCCGACGCAGGTCGGACGCCGCGCTGCGGGCAGTCGACTACCACTGCCGAATCCGCGTCAACAGCCACAGTCGCGTGTGCTTGGCCGACATCGAGAAAATGGACCGCTGACCGCAACTCAGATCTATTGGCCATCGCTCAAGCCGAGGATCTTCTCGTCCGGGAGATGGGCTGTCCGATGGAACCGGTACTGGCCCGATTGCGGTTGGCCGGTCAGTTCGAACGTCGCGCCCTCCTCGAGAAGCCAGCCGGGCATTTCCTCCGGTAGACGTACCGTGAATCCCTCAACTGGTCCGCCGTGTACCCAGATTCGTACACTCGTACGGTCGACGCCCATCACCGCACCTGGCGCTTGATTGAACTCACCGAGACGAACATTCCCGCCCCCGGAAGGCAGTTGAAGCTCCTGGACGCGAACCCTTCCGTCGGGAGCTTTGAACCCGGCCATGATCCGGTCGATCGCGGTAGCAGTCCCATCGTCGATCTCGAATGCCCTGCGCGCCAAGGAGTCCGCATCATCAACCAGCGCCGGAAGGTTGGCGGCCCAATCCGTCATCTGCGACCCCAAGTCGGCGAAGTCGCGCTCGTGGCGGTCATGCCAGTCGAGGGGGAGGGGGATCTGCCGCAATACGTCGAGGCTGATCCTCTTCGTCGTCGAGCGCGATTGTACGAAGCAGGAGGCAATTGAGGTCGAGAAGTATGCGTTGAGTGCAAGAACGGTCTGCTCCTCGCCGATGGCAACGTGCCAGAGATTTCCAGGCACGACTCCCGAGGAGTCAACAGTGGGACGCAGCCGCCACGAGTTGTCGGCGAAGCGGTCTGCCTGAACGAGGAGCTTCGGGGCGGTAAGCAGATCTTGCACTCGTTTTGCGGAGGCGGGAAAATTCTTGCTGGGTTCTGACACCCACGTGATCGACTCCGGGTCGATCATTCGATAGCTCGCTACAGAGGCGCCGCGCATAAGGAACGGGACACCACGGCCCAACGAAGCCGGAACTGGCCTTCCGTATTGAGCGATTCCCGCCATCAACCTCGCGACCTCCCCCACAGTGAGGTCCGACGCAGCCAAACTGTCGACGGGCCCACCGAGAAGATCTGCGGTCTCTGAAACGTGTTCGACCGACTGGAACTGCACGGCGCCGCGATCCAGGAAGTCTTCGCGATGTCGGCTGCTGGCAGTCAGCCACCGGAAGGCGAAACTCGAGCGCGTCGAAGTCCTTGCCTTCTGCGCGAACACCACCGCCGCCGGGAATCGGGCGTCGGGTGCGAACATGTCGCGGGGAAGGCGCCATACCTCGAACAGGTTGCACAATGAAGCAACCTCGCGTCGTGAGGCACGGTGTTGCCTTCCGCTCAACCAACTCGCGGGAAGGATGCACGCCAGCAGGCCACCGTCGGCCAGAGACGTAACAGCTCTGGCGAGGAACCGGGTTGCCGCCTCGGCCTGAGCACCCTGGCGGTTCCGCCAAGGCGGGTTTGTCACCCACACTGTCGGTGGCTCGGGCAGGTGCGTGGTACCGGCAAGAGCATCGCGCTGCTCGATCTGCCATGAATTGCCCAGAGGGAGCGACGACACGAGGAGCGAGAGTTTCGCGATCTCCACGGCAACCGGCTCGATGTCCGATCCGTAGATGTGTGTCTTGAGCCAGCGATGGGTGTCTTCGGGAGACCACTGGCCCGGCGAGAGGTTCTCCAACCGCTCTTGCGCCGCCAACAGGAGATTCCCTGACCCGCACGCCGGATCCACCACGTACCTCTCGTCCGGTGGGATCTCCTCGACGGGCAGATGATCGAGAATCCTTGAAGCGAATCGCAGATCCGTGTGGAAGATTCCGAACTCTCTCTGCAACTGCCGCGTCAGAAAGAGTTGCTCGTACACGGCGTTGATCGAGCGGGCGTCGATCGCCGAGTAGTCGACGTCCGCGCCCAGTTCGCTCAGCACCGATTCAAGCAAGGCTGGGTTTTCGAGCTGCCAGGCCGCGAGGCCCGAGAAATAGTCGCCGTGCCGGACGAGGACAGCATCGACAACGTTGTGCGGAGCGACATCCCGGAGGCGATACTTGTCTCGGACGATCACCGCGGCAAGTGACGCGATGACCAGCCTCGCAGCGTTCGTGGGCTTCTCGTTCTCCCCGAGAACGAGCGCGAACGATCGTTCCAGCCGCGTCCTGATCGAGTCGATCGATCGATCTCGTGCAGCGACAAGCAGTTGCGCGTCGATGGGGAACAGGGTCAGTTGACGTATGCCAGCCTTCGCGGCTCGGATGGCTCGCGGTGCGAGCGCGGCTGCCAGATCGGACCCCCGGAGTGCCGGAATCTCGTCGGAGGAGATTCGCCGCACGCATTCTGTGCTTGGCTCGTCCGCCGCAACACGGTAGAGATCGAGATCGCCGGTCGGCCCCTCGATCAGGGCGAACGGCGTAGCCAACAGGCGTGCCGCGTCGAGCAACTCACCAATACCGGCTCGCGGCGCGGTGAAGCCCGAGATTGCGCTTGTCCGGAGATCCTGCGGGGCCAGATGCGTGAACGCAACGACGTCAGCTACCACGCCGCTCACAGGTGCACTGATGTCAGCCTGGCGGAACTCCGCTGAGTACCCCACTTCCTGGAGCGCTGCGGCAAGTCGACCGGAGACCGTCATCTATGCGCCCGCCGATCTGGGGTCGCTACGCCGTTGTCGTAGGAACACGACACCCGGCCAAGATAGCCGGGCCGTCGGCCCGGTCCGGAGTTCGGTCAAGCGTCGCGGTTGCATGTGGACCAGTGTGCGCATGAGGTGCGACACTCCTGGTTCAGTCTGGGGTAGCCCCAAGACCGGCATCCACGCCCGGCCCGCAGGTATCTCGCATTTCCGGACCTGTTATGATCGGCTGAAGTTTCGGGGGCGCCGGCCCCCCTCTTGGTCTCGGACCCCACGGTCACGCACAGCTAGGAGGGAGTCGGCGATGGTACCGACCGAGGCGGAGCGGTTTGAACTGCGAGAGGGAATGCGGAATGTGCTGGGGGAGGGGCAGGTGACGACGCTCATGGACAGTCTCCCGCCCATGGACTGGCACGAGTTGGCCACGAAGACCGACTTGGCGGCGCTCGAGGAGCGCATGGACGCCAGGTTCGAGGTGGTCGACGCCAGGTTCGAGGTGGTCGACGTCAGGCTCGAGGCGCTCCGCACCGAGTTGGGCGCCAAGATCGACACGGGCCTCACGGATCTGAACGCCAAGATCGACACGGGTCTGGCCCGGGGGCGCGGGGGGGTGGGGGGCGTGCGCGGCGGCGCTCGTGCCACGACACTCGCAACACGAGCCGAGGCGCGCCCGACGCGGG
>JAPONU010000260.1 GCA_026713745.1 bacterium | reverse complement strand
TCCGGGCACCACTATCAGGCCATATGCGATTCCTCATTGCTATCACAGTTGTGAGGACAACGTCGTCGCAGGTGGCCGAACTCGGCACCCCACCGATCCGTATCCAACCGCCGACTGAGCAAGAAACGATGACACGCGACATCGTGTCCCGGGTCAGTCGTTGTCCGGTTGGCAGGTTCTGGTGGCGACGGCGCCGTTGTGGGTGGTGGTGAGTGTTCCCTGTTCGCAGCGGTAGTTCTCGGTGGCGGGTGAGCAAGAGTCCTGCAACAGGTCCTGGACGGTTCAGTGGGGGTGGTGTACGCCGGGGGGTGGTGGGTTGTGTGGTCGGTGCAGCCAGCAGGTGGCGGTGGAGTCGGTGTTCAGGCCGCAGGCGTGCGCGGCGCCGGCGGCGACGGCGGCGAGTTGTCCGCCCGTCGGGGGTGTGTACTGTTCGCCGTTGTGGTTCCAGCACACCGCGCCGCCGTCGGTGCGGGCTCCGCAGGTGTGGGTCCAGCCGACGGAGATGTCGCGGAACGCGCCGTCCGGTGTGGGTTGTTGCCAGCCGTACTTGTCCCAGCACACGACGTCGCCGCCGGGGCGCAGCCCGCACGCGAGCCGGTGGCCTGCGCTGATGGCCTCGAACCGGCCGCTGGGGGTGATCGCCCGCAGGTCGTGCCAGACATCGGTGGAGCAGTAGGCGGTGCTGTCGGAGGCAAGCAGCCCGCACCAGCCTGTCGAGTCGAAAGCCGCGGCGAAGGCGCGGAGCCCGAGGGGCTGCTGGCTCGGCCTTTCCCGCCCGCCGGGCCAGAAGCAGGTGAGGGTGCCGTCGCTGCGCAGCCCGCAGGAGGCCGTGGCGTGCGCGGCGAGGGCGCTGAAGGTCCCGTCGGGTGCCACTCTGCGCTCTTGCCGGTCTGGGCCGGCCGGGTGCGGCCCGGGGATGTGTCCCCAGCAGGCGATCGTGGCGCTGGGGCGCAGCCCGCAGGTGTGGGTCGATGCCGCGACGACCGCGCGGAAGGCCCCTTCGGGGGCGTCGAGCAGGCCTCCGCCGGGGCGTCCCCAGCAGGCGATCCGGCCGCTCAGGCGCAGCCCGCAGGTGTGGTCGGATCCCGCGGTGATCGCGCGGAAGGGCCCGTCGGGGACCTCGAGCAGGGCGCCGTCGGCGCGTCCCCAGCAGGCGATCGCCCCGGTGTCGCGCACCGCGCAGGTGCGCGACCCGGCCGCGGAGACGGATGTGAAACGACCCTCGGGCGCTTCGATGTTGCCGTAGCGGTTGATGGCGCCGCGGTAGCGTCCGTCCTCGGTGCGCGCCGGGGTGTCGGCGCGCACATGGACACCGCCGGGTACCCACACGCCGTCGACCACCTCGAAGTCCGCGGCGAGGCGCGGGGCGCCCCAACAAACGACGGCGCCGTCGTCGGCGGCGAGGGCGCAGGTGTGCTCGTCGCCGAGGGCGACATCACTGAAACGCCCGCGCGCCGCCTCCGGGTGCATCTCATCGGGCGCGTCGCGTCGTTGGCTGTCCCAGCACGCCAGGGCGCCGTCGTGGCCGACGGCGCACCACCGGTCCCCGCCGCCGGAGGCGATGGCGCGGAACGACCCGCCGGGTGCGGCGCTGTCGAGTTCGCCGCGCCCGCTCCAGCATTCCACCGCGCCGCCGGGGCGCAGCCCGCAGCCGCCGTGGGTGTAGGCGATGATCTCCTCGAACGGCCCCGCCGGCGTCTCGAGCTGCCCCCAGGTGTTGTCACCCCAACAGGTCACCGCCCCGTCGCCGGCGCGTGTCCCGCAGGTGTGCAGCGCGCCCACGAACAGCCCGCTGAAATCTCCGGTGGGCGGGTCGGCCTGCCCATAATCGTTGCGGCCCCAACACACCACGCTCCTGTCGCCGCGCAACCCGCAGGAATGCCACGGACCCACCCGGACCGCCGCGAACTCCCCCGCCGGGGCGTCGGCCTGTCCGTAGTCGTTGTAACCCCAACACGCCGCCATCCCGCCGACGCGCAACCCGCAAACATGATCGACACCCACCGACACCGCCGCGAACCCACCCCCGTCGGGAACCTCGGCGCCGTCGCGGGGCGGCGCGGGGTCTCCTCCGGCATCGCCGACCAGCGCCGCCACCACACCCGCCGCGATGCCCGCCGCGGCGAGCAGTCCTGTCGCTGCCGGCAGCCGGCGGCCGTTCACGAAACGACCTCACACCGGAGTTGGGGCCGCCCGGAGACCGGTCTCGTCGTTGTGGCCCGGTCCAGCAGCGACTGCGTGACCGTCTCGCCGTGGTGCGCATCGGTGGGCGCGTTGAAGTCCACGCGAAGGGTTGCTCCCAGGTCGACGAACACGGCACCGTGGTCGGCGAGTACCTGGTTGCACTCTTCGGTGAAGTCTCTCCTCCAAGTCGCCCACGTGTCGCGGACGCGCACCTTCGCGGCCCG
>JAPONU010000259.1 GCA_026713745.1 bacterium | reverse complement strand
TCCGGGAGCCATGAGCTTCGAATCCCGCATCGTGCGACCCTTCCGAAGCACTCCCCTTGACGAGGTCCTGTCGTCGTGCACGTTCCAGTTCGGCGGTCAGGAGTGCAAGGCGAATGCCGGCATCACGGTCGCCGATCCCGACGCCTTCGCCCGCAGCAGCGGCCGGATCGTCTGGGCCCCGGAGGACGGGTTCGAGGACTTCAAGGAGGCGCTTCGGCGCGGCGCGGCGGATCTTGGGATCGAACCCTCGGCGCTCGGGCTGCTTGCCGTCGCCTCGACGACCTACATCAAGCGCTCCGAGGAGGTATACCGCTGCCCACTGACCGACTTGGAGAGTCTCAGCCGTGTCACGGACGTCACCGACGGCGAGCGGCCTGTGGCGCTTCGTACGGGCTTCCACGGCGCGGCCGTGGAGGTTTACCTGCTACTCCTTCGGGAGGTGGCGAAGCGCCCGCTGCAGCCATGGCGGAAAGGGACCTGGATCTCCCGCGGGAAGTTCAGAATCGATGTGGCGACGGGATCGGCGCTTTTCCGCCCGGTACCGCTCGACCGCGAGCAGCGGGACCGCCTCGATCTTCCCGCCGGCACCGTGCGCTACGTCGATCTCGACCACCACGACGTCCTGGAACCTTTCGGGGAGTCGGAGCCACCCCGCTTCTACATAGACGCTGACTTGCTGCGCGAACTGGGCGCCCGGCAGAGTTCTCCCGTCGCTCGGGCGATCCAGGCGCAGTTCGCGCAGGACTTCATCACCGCCGTCGTTAATCGCGCCGCCGGCGAGACCGATGTCAGCACGAGATCCTGGGCGGAAGTCGAGGACTCGCTTCTCGGGCGGGTTCTGCACTACGCGGCGGGCTCGGGCGCCTCGGACGACGACAGGCGGTTGCTGCTGAAGCAGGTGAGCGAACAACCGCAGCGGATGCTGGCGCGCACTGAGGATCGGATCGACATCCGGAAGCTGCTTATCGGCTCCTTCGAGACGGAATCATGAGGTATCCGGCACTGTCGAGAGACAGGTGCGTGGAGTTGGCCCGACGGATGATCGCAGGCGAGACACCCGACATTGATGAGCATGTCACGTGGCAGGGCCTGGGCGAGACGGTCGATCTGGACGAGCTTCGCCACGCCGCGGATCTGATCGGCGAGGAGATGCACTCCGCCAAGACCGACAACTACAGAGAGCGCTACCGGGTGGAGGGGACCGCGGCGGTGCTGCTCTACCAGGCGCTGAAACACATCGACAACGATGTCCGGGGTGATCCGAGGGACGATCCGGCCTTCTGGCGCTATCTGAGCCTCGCCTACTTCTGGGAGTTCGTCAGATGGCGCGAGCAGGGACCCTTCGCCAGGGGCAACTTCGAGAAGTACGTGGACGCGGAGTCGCCCACCGAGTGCGTCCTCACGCGGGTGTATGCGCGCGGCGCTTCGGTCGGCGGCCTCGAATATCTCGACTCGGCGACCGCCGTCGCGGGGACGGACTTCTGGCGGAGCCACATCCTGCGGGTCAGGACGGCGATGGCTCCCCCGGTCGTTCGGGCGTTCGTGGAGATGCAGGCGGCCCATCCCCTGAAGACCGACGACCTCCGGGCGTTCGCCAAGGCGCTCACCAAGACTTGGGCGAATGTCGTGCCGATGATCTACGACGACGAGGACGCCAGGGCACTCATCAATGAGTTTCGCCGGGAGATGTTCCCGATCGAATCGGGATGATCCCGGCACACGGACCAACCCGGCGCGTCAAGCCGGGGATGGTCGCCGTTGATCCGGGGGAGCGCTTCGAGCGGCAAGGAGCGCGGGTAGTCCACACGCTTGGACTCGGCGCCTTGGACCTCCGGTCGTGCGTAGAGCCTCCCGAAACGACCGTGCAGGGCGGTGGTGACCGCCGGGATCCGAAGGGGGAATGGTGGCGTGCCTACCTGGTCGGTGCGCGGCCGGCACCCGTTGCCGGGCCCGCTTCCAATCGACGGCTGCGCGCCGTCGATCTGTTCTGCGGGACCGGCGGACTGGCCTTGGGGGTGGCGCAGATCGCCGCGGAACTCGGCACCCGCGTTGTGACCGAACTGGTGGCCGATTCAGACGCCGGAGCCGTTGGGGTCTACGCCGCCAACCACGATGCAAGGATTCGCTGCACCAAGTCGGTCACGTCGCTCATCGACTACCGGGTCAGGGGCAGGGCTACAGATGCGGGCTTCGTGTACCCACCGGAGATCCTGGATCCACGTCTCGCCGCGGCCGTGGGCGGGGTTGACGTGGTGATGGCGGGTCCGCCCTGCCAGGGTCACTCGAATCTGAACAACCGCACGCGCCGCAGCGACAGGCGCAACGCCTTCTACCTGACAGTGCCGGCCTTCGCCGTCGCCGCCGACGCACGCATGGCGATCATCGAGAACGTGCCGGACGTGGAGCACGACGACAGGCAAGTGGTCGACACGGCCCAGCGGCTCTTCGAGGCCGCGGGATACGGCGTGGTGCGCGGCACGCTCCGGGCCGACGCCATGGGCTGGCCGCAGACGAGGCGTCGGTCGTTCCTCGTCGCCCGGCGCGATGCCGATCCGATCCCCCTCGACATCGTCGCCGACGTGCTGGCCGATTCCGAACCGCGAACAATCGAGTGGGCAATCGGTCACCTCCTCGACCGCGAGGAATGCGACGTCATGGACGCGGCGTCGGAGATGATCCTGGACAACCGGGAGCGAGTGGACTGGCTGTTCGACAACGATGAGTACGACCTGCCGAACGCGCAACGGCCCGAGTGTCACCGCGGCGGCACGACCTACGGTTCGGTGTACGGCCGGATGCGGCCCGACAAGCCTGCCCCCACGATCACCACCGGTTTCATGACGCCCGGACGGGGCCGCTACGTGCATCCGACCAGACGCCGCACACTGACCCCGCGGGAGGCGGCACGGATTCAGGGCTTCCCCGACACGTACCGCTTCGTGACAGACCCGCGGCATCCGCCGACGCGGAAGGATCTGGCCAAGTGGATCGGCGACGCCGTGCCAATGCCCCTCGGCTACGGTGCGGCTTTGTCGGCGCTGGGCTCGGGGCTCGGCACCATCGGTGGCTCCGGTTAGTCGGTCGGGCGGGGTCGTCGCTCGTCACACGCGGCCGGAGCTGCGCACAAGGGGCAGGTTGCCAGCAGCACCGGGATGAGTGTCACACCCCCTTTCTATATTGGTGGTCGTGAACCATTCGGGTGTTGGTGAACAACAGCGGCTGGCTACGGCTCCGCCGGTGGGCGGGTCCGCCTGCGAGGCGTTCGGGCGGCTGCTGGCGGTGCTGCGGTTGTTGCGGCGTCGCCCGGCGGGGGTGGCCGGCGCGGCGGGTCTGGGCGCTTGTTTGCGGGCTGTGCGGGCGGCTCGGGCGTGGCTGGACGCGTATGAGGCGGAGTTGCTCGCTGAGGCGGCGCGGCGCGATGTCGCCGGGGAGGCGGGCGCGGTCGACACCGCCGGCTGGCTGCGCGGCGTGGCGGGCGTGACCCGACGCGAGGCGCTGGCCCGGACCCGAACCGCCGAGGCGTTGGGGCACCTGCCCGAGGTGGGCGAGGCTCTTGCCGGTGGGCGCATCACGCACGGCCACGCGCAGGCGCTCACCCAGATCGCCCTGCCCGCTGATGTGGATCTCAGCATCGATTCAGATGTGGACTTCCCGACGACGGCGCGCCGCATCGCCGAAGCGGCGCAGGACAACCAGCAGGAGTTGATCCGCGCCGCCGAAACGATGAGCGTCGAAGAGTACCGCCGCTTCCTGCGCCGCTGGGTAGACCGAGCGGCCGGTGACGACGGGGCAGAGCGTGATCTGCGGCAGCGCCGGCGGCGCAGCGTGACGACATTCGACGGTGACGACGGCATGCACGGCATGCGGGCTTTGCTCCCTGCCGATCAGTTCGCCCTCTTCGAGAACGAACTGCGGCGCCTCGCCGAAGCCCGCTGGCGCGCCGAGCACCCCGACGCCGACGGCGTGCCCGCCACCGAACTCTCCTGCCCGCAGCGCAACGCGGATGCCCTAGTGGACATGGCCCGCCGGTCCCGCCAACTCGGCGACAACAACGGTGAGCCACTCGGCTCTCACATCGACGTCATGGTCCTCATCGACGCCGAGACACTCCAGCGGGGTGTGCACGAACACAGCCGGTGCGAGCTCGACGACACCACACCCCTGTCGCCCGCGACGGCCCGGCGCCTGCTCTGCGACGCCGACATCCTCACCGCCGCCCTGGATCGGCCGAGCCTCACACTCGACCTGGGATACAGCCGCCGCTGCGCCAACGCCAACCTCCGCAGAGCGCTCATCGCCCGCGACCGCACCTGCACCGCCCCCGGCTGCGACAGACCGCACTGGATGTGCGAGATCCACCACATCATCCCGTGGGCGAAGGGTGGCCCCACCAACCTCGACAACCTGACACTGCTGTGCAGCAAACACCATCACCAGCACCACGCCGAAGAAGCCCGCGCCATCGGCTCCCGACAATCAGGCGACCCACCCCGAAGACCAACGACGCACGCCGCGGAACTCGCCGCCTAACACCGCCGACACAGCAAACGCACCTTGACAACCAACGACACACGACAACCCCAGTCCGAGTGGGAGAAGAGAGACGTCAGCCGGACACGACGCCGCGGAACGGACCGGCGCCCACGCAGCGGGGGGGAGACCGGGGCCTACGCAGCGGGGCGGACCGGGCGGACGCAGCGGCGGGACCGGTTGGCTCAGTGCGCCCCGGCGCGGAGGGCCGCCACGCGGTCGAGGATTGCTCGGGCAACGTCTCGCTTGGAGGTGAGTGGGACCGTGATGCGCTCGCCGGTGGCGTCGAGGAGGGTGACCTCGTTGGTGTCGTGGTCGAAGCCGGTGCTGGGAGCGGAGACGTCGTTGACCACGATGAGGTCGGCCCCCTTGGCGCGCAGCTTGGCCTCGGCGTTGACCAGCACGTCGCTGGTCTCCGCGGCGAAGCCCACCAGGGTTCCCGCCGAACCGGTGCGCCCCAGTTCAGCGAGGATGTCGGCGGTCGGTTCGAGCGTGATGGTGCGCACTTCGGACGACTTCTTGATCTTGTCGGCCGCCGGTGCCACAGGGCGATAGTCGGCGACGGCGGCCGCCATCACCACCACATCCGCGGGGAGCCGGTCCACGACGGCGGCGCGCATCTCCTCGGCGGTCTCCACGAGCACGAGATCCACGCTCCCGGGCAGCGGGCGCCGGACCGCGGCTACGAGGGTCACCTTGGCGCCCCGGGCCGCCGCCTCGATCGCGACCGCGTAGCCCTGCTTGCCTGACGATCGGTTGCCGACGAATCGCACCGGGTCGATCGGTTCGCGGGTCCCGCCCGCAGTCACGAGCATCCGCAGTCCGATCATGTCCCTGGTGGAGGCTTGAGCGCCGGTGGCGAGGGCCTCCGCGGCGGCGGCCAGGATCGACTCCGGGGCAGCCAACCGGCCCGCCCCCATGTCGCCGCCGGCGAGGCGACCCTCCTCCGGTGCGACAACGGTCACGCCGCGCTCGTCGAGCAGGCGGAGGTTGTCCTGTACGGCCGGGTGCTCCCACATCTCGGTGTGCATCGCCGGGCACACCACGACCGGGGCGCGGGTGGCCAGCAGCGTGGCGCTCAACAGGTCGTCGGCGAGTCCGGCGGCGTAGGAGGCGATCACCCGGGCAGTGGCCGGGCAGACGAGGATCAGGTCGGCTTGCTGCCCCAGGGTGACGTGCGGGATGGGGTCGTCGTCATCGAACAGCGAGAGGCGGGCCCGCTCGCTGGCCAGGGCTGAGAAGGTGACCTCGCCGACGAAGCGTCGAGCCGCCTCGGTGAGGACCGGCGTGACGTGGGCCCCGGCGTCGATGAGGCGCCGGCAGATCTCGACGGCCTTGTAGGCGGCGATCCCGCCACTGACGGCGAGGACTATGCGGCGCCCGGCGAACGGGCTCATGCGCCGCTCACCTCGCTGCGCCGGAGTGCCCGGCGACCTCAGCCGGCCAGTTCTGGGGGCTCCTCGGGCTCTTCGGGCTCGGGCTCCTCCTGGACGGTCACCGCGACGATCTTCTGCTGCTCGATCTCCTGCAGGGCGATCGACAGCGGCTTGCGGGCGGTCGAGGAGACCTGCGGCGGGATCATCCTGCCGAGGCCCTCGCCGAGCTGGCCGTAGTAGGAGTTGATCTGCCGGGCACGCTTGGCGCTGAGCGACACGAGCCGGAACTTGGAATCGTCGGCCTGCTCCAGCAGCTGTTCCACCGGCGGGTTGATCATGCTGTTGGAGTCGTCGCCGATCTCGGTGGCCTGCATCGTCGCTCCCGGAATGGTCCTCGAGTCTGTCGTCAGGTGCAGTGCGGGACACGAGCACCCGGTGTCACGGGTCGCTCTGCGGACGGAGTTGGTTCGAGCCACCGCACAGCACCGACGCGACCTCGAAGTCTACCGGTCGACCCTGGATTCGCCGCCGGCTTGACCTGCGCCCGTGCCGGACTCGCCGGTGGCCGCCGCTTCTGCAAGGTGACGCCGGTGATCGTCGATGATCCGCCCCATGGTGGCCACGGTCTCAGCCAGTTCGGCGTTGACCACGACGACTGCTCCCAGTTCGCGGGCGGTCTCCCGCTCGCCGGCACCGTAGGACAGGCGCGCCCTGACGTGATCCTCGCTGTCGCCGCGGCCGCGCAGGCGGTGCGCCAGATCGCCCTCCGACGGCGCCTCGAGGAACAGCAACAACGCCTCGGGGTGGCGCCGGCGAACCTGGCGCGCCCCCTGCACGTCGATTTCGAGGAGGATGTCGCAGTCCGGCGGGGGATCGGGTTGCGGCGTGCCGTAGCGGTACTCACCGAAGTCGGCCCACTCCAGGAACTCACCCGCCTCGATGGCCGCGTCGAACCTGGCGCGGTCCACGAAGTGGTAGGCGTCGTCAGGTTCGCCCGGACGCTGGGCGCGGGTCGTCCACGACCGGCTCAGCCAGAGTCGATCGTCCTGGTCGACCAGCAGGCGCGCCAGCGTACTTTTGCCGGACCCGCCTGGTCCGGACAGAACGATCAGCAGAGAAGATGCCGTCGGTCCCGATCCCTTGATTGTCGGCGCAGCCGCGGAGGCTGCTACGACAACTTGGCCAAGAGTGCCTCGCGCTGCTTGACACCGAGGCCGCGCAGCCTCCGTGTCTCGCTGATGTCGAGTTCGGACATGAGGCGTCGAGCCGTCACCTTCCCGACGCGGGGAAGTGACTCCAGAACCGACAGCACCTTCGTACCGCCGACGACGTCGTCGGCGGACGCCATGTCCAACACCTCCGACAGGCTCACATTTCCGATCTTGAGGCGCTCTTTCAGCTCCGCCCGCTGGCGGCGGACCGCCGCTGCCTTGGCAAGAGCTTCCTTACGTTGCTCATCACTGAGCTGGGGGGGTAGTGGCATGGCGGCGACTTTAACCGTGTCGCGGCGCGGATCGGCGGCATTTGACGTGACTCCTGCCACGCGACGTTGTCGGGGCGTCGATAACCGGGGTCCGGAATCAGCCTGCCAGCAGGGCTTCAGCGGCCGCTGCAGGGTCCTCGACGGCGGTCACGGGACGCCCTATGACGACGATGTCGGCCCCTGCGGCGACCGCCCCGGCCGGCGTCGCCACCCTGGCCTGGTCGTCGGCGGCGGCGCCTCGGGGACGGATCCCGGGCGTGACGCGCAGCAGGTCGGGAGCGGCCGATCGAATCGCCGGGAGGTCGGCGACGGCACACACCACACCGCCGCAGCTGGCAGCCGAAGCCAGCCGGGCCCGCCCGGCCAGCAGTTCCGGCGCAGCCACCGAATCGCTGGTCAGCACGGTTATCGCCAGCGCCACCGGCGGCTCGGTGCCCGCCGGGCGCGCGGCGCCGCCGAGCCCCTCCACACCAGCGCGGAGCATGTCCGCACCACCGGAGGCGTGCAACGTGACATAGCGCGCACCGAGGGTTCCCAGGGCTCGGGCGGCCCGGGCGACCGTGTTGGGGATGTCGTGCAGCTTCAGGTCCACGAACACCTCGAAGCCCTCGTCGCGCAGGGAACGCACGGCGCCCGGACCCACGGCTCCGAACAGTTCGAGGCCCACCTTGGCGATGCAGAACCAGGGTCGCAGGGCGCGAGCCAACTCCAGCGCCCGGCTGAGGTCGTCGGTGTCCAGCGCCACCGCGCAACGGGAAGGATCCAGGGGGCCAGGAGAACTGCGGGAGGCGGTTTCGTGCGTCACGATGTCTCCTGGGGACCGGCGCGGTGCGCCGCGCCGGTGAGGTCCCCCACCGAGGACACACCCCGGCGCCGGCACCAGTCGGCCAACTCGGCACACACCCGCTGGGGAGCGCGCGGCGAGGCGAATGTGGCCGTGCCCACCTGCACGGCGCAGGCGCCCGCCATCAGCATCTCGACGGCGTCGACGCCCCGCGCCACGCCGCCGACCCCGACGATCGGGAGATCGCCGAACGCGGCATGACATTCCCAAACCGCCCGCACCGCCTGCGGGCGGATGGCCGGGCCCGAGACGCCGCCGGCACCGGCGCCGAGGACCGGGCGACGCTCGGCTATGTCAATGACCATGCCCGGGACCGTGTTGATCAGCGTCACGGCAGCCGCGCCGGCCTCGCGGGCCGCAGCCGCCACCGCCACGATGTCAGGGGCGACGAGGCTCAGCTTGGCCCACAGGGGCAGCCCCGCAACAGCGGAGGCCTCCAGTGCGGCGGCGGTGGAGGTGGGGCTGCGGGCGAAGAGGTGCTCGCCGGCATCGAGATTCGGACACGAGAGGTTGACCTCGAGGGCCACGATGCCCGCGCGGTGCGGCGCGAGGAGTTCCGCCGCCCGGCGGTATTCCTCGACGGAGCGGCCCCAGATGCTGGCCACCACCCGCACGCCGGCCGCGTGCAGCGCAGGAAGCTGCTCGGTCGCCCAGGCCGCCACACCGGGCCCCTGCAGGCCCACGCTGTTGATCATCCCCGCCGGGGTTGCGTCGACGCGGGGTGCGGGGTTCCCCGGCCAGGGCTCAGCGGAGAGCGACTTCACGACGACCGCGCCGGGAGCCGCCAGATCCGCCACCCCCGACAGCTCGGTCCCGTAGCCCGCCGTTCCCGAGGCGCACAGCACCGGGTTCGGCAATTGCACCGCACCCACCGAGACCCGCAGATCCACCGGGCGCCGCCGGCGTCGTCTCACGCCCGCTCCCGGATTTCCCGGTGGTACTCCTGCAGGCTGCACACCTCCATGGGGTGGTCGCGCTGGTCGGCGATGCCGGCGGTGGCCGCCAGCGCCGCGGCAACCGTCGTGAGCAACGGCACGCCGCGCTGCGCGGCGGCGCGGCGGATGTCGGCACCGTCGGCTCGCGGCCCGCGGCCCTGCGGCGTGTTGATGACCAGATCGATGCGCCCCGCGTCCAGGAGCGCCACGGCATGGGGGCC
>JAPONU010000258.1 GCA_026713745.1 bacterium | reverse complement strand
TACCGAATGACCAGCAAGGTGGTGGAATACGAGGAGAACCGGCGTATCGCCTGGTGTCACCTGGTCAAGAACCGCTGGCGCTACGAGTTGGCGCCCGCCGAAGGCGGCACTCGGGTAACCGAGTCGGCCGACTACACCTGTACCCGACTTCAGCCCCTCACCATGTTGTTGATCAAGGACGAACTCATCGAAGACTCCATCGCCACCACCCTCGACAACCTCGTCAAGCGCTTCGCTTCATGACCCAGTCCCCTGCGGTGGCCACGCGGCGGGTGGGCGCGGCGGCCATGCTCGCCTCCGGACTCGGCTTCGGAATGTCGGGAGTGTTCACCCGCAGCATCGAGGGCGGCGCCTGGGAGATCGCAAGCTGGCGCGGCCTGGCCGCGACCCCGGTCGTTGTGGCCTATGTCTGGTGGCACCGGTGGCGCGACGGTGATCGGGTCCGGGTCCGGGTCCGCCTCGAGTTCGTATCAGCCGCCAAGGCTCTGGTGCTGCTCGCTCTCAACGCCACGGCCATGGTGCTACTGGTCACTTCGCTCCAGAAGACGGCTGTGGCCAACGTGTCGGTGATCATGGCGACCATACCGTTCATGGCCGCGGGACTCGGGTGGCTGATCCTGCGTGAGGGCCTGCGGCGATCAACGGTCGTCGCTGCGGTGGTGTCGTTCGGAGGTGTGATCCTGACCGTGGTCGGGAGCCTTGGGGCCGGCAACCTGGAGGGGGACCTGCTGGCGGTGGCCCTGTCGCTTACGTTGGCTTCGCTGATCGTGCTGATACGCCGCTTCCCGGGCACCGATGCCCTGCTGGCGCAGGCGGGATCGGGAATTGCGCTGTTCGCGGTGGCGCTCGTGGTGGCCGACCCGTTCGGGATGGACGCCTCCGAGATGCCCCTCACCGTGGCGTTCGGGCTGGTGTTCGCCGTGTCGCTGGTGCTGTGGACCGAGGGGGTCCGGCGCATCCGGGCTGCGGAGGCCGCTCTCCTGGCCACGACCGAGACACCCAGTTCGATCCTGGCGGCGTGGATCGTGGTGAGCGAGGCGCCTCCACTCGCCACGGTGATCGGCGGGCTGCTGATCGTGGGTGCCGTGATCACCCACGCCCGGGCCGACCTGGTCCACCGCCGGGTCAGCAGTCCATGGCAGCGCCAAAGGACCGGGCCGAAGATCTAGCCCCGGTCAGGTCGGGCGGGTGTCGGGGGCGAAGAACATCAGGTACCACGCCCTGGTCACGAGCCGTGCTGCGTGGGATCCTCCTGCAGGCTGACCGGCGAGCGGCCGGCCTCGAACAGCGACTCGTGGAGGTCGGCGATGACCCCGGCGAACAGATCCTCCTTGTTCTCGAAGTAGCGGTACACCGCCCCCATCGACAGATCCGAGGCAGCGACGACGTCGGACATCGTCGTGACCGCCAACAACGACTTCCTGGCCGCCAACCCCGCCGCCGGCTGATCCGCGGTTCAACACACAGGCCACAACCCTCTTGAAGCCGACCGGGCGGGGATTGAACCCCGTCCGATCGGGCTCACCGAACCCGCAGGGGGAATCAGTCGCTTCCCTCGACCTGAACCGTGACGATGTCCACCCCGTGGAACTTCCGGTGACGCACCGCTGACGCGTGGTAGCGCAACAATCGCAGCGAGAGATCATCGACTGTCGGCACGGCGGCTTCGTCGGTCAGGAACGCCAACTGGTCCTCGATGTTCTCATGACGCGTCGTGGCGACGAACTCCAACTCCACCATGGAGTCCTGCGGGTGGGCGGCAATGATCAGGCGCGGACTGTCCGCTCCGTCGGCATCCTGCTCCTGTGACAGCAGGCTGGCGAGGGTTTCCTCGCCGGCTGATCGCAGCCGCAGCGTGGAGGCCTCGTCCCACGCCAGCCTCGATGCCAGCCGGGCGAGGAATCCATCGATCGCCGGGAGCGAGTCCATGTCGAGGGTGACCTCGAGGCGTGAGCGTCGCGTGCCCATCGCCTCGAGCAGGAGCGTCATCCCGATCGCCACGACGGCGCCGATCGTGACCGCGTTGGCGAGCAGCCCGCCCAGGTCCTCGCCGAAGATGTCCTTCGTGAGAGGGTGGCCGTGGAGGCCCAGCCCCAACGCACTCGCCAGAGCCACCACCAGCACGCGCCGGGAGTCGATGCCGTCGCGCAGGATCGTCTGAGAGCCGCTGACGAAGAGCATGCCCATGGCGAGCATCAGGTAGGCGCCCACCACAGGTCCGGGGATCGTGAGCAGGACGGCGGCGAACTTCGAGAACAGGGCCAGCACCACCGTGACGATCGCCACGCCAACGCCGACTCGACGGGCGGCCACGCCGGTGAGCTTGACCAGCGACAGGCTGTAGGAGGAATTGGACATGGGGGGCAGCGTGCCGGTGAGCCCTGCCAGGAACATGCCAATGCCGTTGACGCTGACCATCCCCTGAATCTGACGGAAGTCGATTGCCCGGGGCCGGCGGCGGGAACCCTGCTGTATCGCCACGCCATCGCTGATCGTCTTCAGCCCGAGCACCAGGGTGAGAATCGCGAACGAGGGCAGGAGCCCCCAGAACTCCCTGCCCGGGGTGAATTCGAAGCCCAGGTCCGGAACCTCGGGGATGCCGAACCAGCCGGCGTTGGCGATTCGACTGCCATCGAGCACACCGAACGCGCCGGCCACGGCACAACCGGCCGCGATGCTGACGAACGGCCCCACCAGGCGCCAACGCCCGCTGGTGCGAAGCGTCAGGACCACCGAGACCAGCAATGTCACCCCGCCGATCACCGGACCCGCGATCGGCGGGGTGCCGGCTGGTAGGTCCTGGACGCTGTCGAACGCGATGGGCAGCACGCTGACGGCAATCAGCATCGTCACCGTCCCGGAGACAACCGGCGTGACGATCCGTCGCAGTGTCGGCAGCCACCATGCGAGCGCGACCTGCAACAAGCTGCAGACCACCAGCAGGCTTGCGAACGTCGCCGGGCCGGCCTTGGAGATTGCCACCACCATGATGGCGATGAACATCGCCGCGGGCCAGCTGAGCACCGCGTGGCCGGCGCCGAACCGCCGCAACTGGAACGCCTGCAAGACCGTGACCGCCGCACAGATCAGCATCGCCGCGAAGACGCCCCAGGTCAGATAGCTGTCGTCGAGCCCCGAGGCGCGAATCGCGATCACCACGTTCAGCACTGTCGGCGCCAGCACCAGCGCGGCGCCCTGGAATCCCACGGCCAATGCGACCGACGGAGGGCACGCCTCCTCGGGCTCGAATCGGATGGGCTCTTCGTTGCTCCTGGTCGTCAACGGT
>JAPONU010000257.1 GCA_026713745.1 bacterium | reverse complement strand
CGTGCGCGCCCAGGCGAGGCTGCTGCTGCTGCCGAGGGACGACCCGCAGTTTCGCCGCAACAGGGAGCGGATCAACCGGGACGCCATGCGCCAGAACCTCCTGATCGAGTGGGATCTCGGCTACGCCGAGGACGAGTTCGATCCCTACGCCGAGTCCTGATCAGGCAGCGGGGTTCGACGGGGGGCTAGGTGGCGATCGACGCATCCGTCGAGACCTCGTCACGCGCCGCCGGCGCGCCGGCTCCCGGCGACCTGGGAGCGGCGGGCGGCCGCTACCTCAACCGCGAACTGTCCTGGCTGGATTTCGACGCCCGGGTGGTGCACCTGGCGTGTGAGGAGAGCATCCCGCTGCTCGAGCGGCTCCGCTTCTGCGTCATCGCCGCCGGGAACCTGGACGAGTTCTTCCAAGTGCGGGTGGCGAGCCTCAAGGCGCGTCTGGCCGACGGCCGGCTGGAACGTTCCGTCGACGGGTTCACGCCACAGGCGCAACTCGCCGGCATCCATGCGCGGGTGGAAACGCTGCTGGCGAGCCTCGAGAGCGTTCTCCGCGCCGAGATCCTCCCCACGCTGGCGGCGGAGGGAATCCGGGTCGTGGACTGGAGCGATCTGGACCTCGACGACCGGAAGTTCCTGGAGGGTGAGTTCGCCGACCGGATCTACCCCATCCTGACGCCGCTGGCGGTGGATCCCGGGCACCCGTTCCCGTACCTCTCGAACCTGTCCACGAGCCTCGGCGTGCGGCTGGTGGATCCCGTCAGCGGCCGCCGCTGCTTCGCCCGGATCAAGGTGCCGTTCACCTACGGGAGGCTGCTGAACCTCCCCGACGGTGAGCGCTTCATCCCCATCGAGCAGGTCATCGCGGCGCATCTCGAGGCGCTCTTCCCGGGCATGGAGATCCTGGAGCACGCCTGCTTCCGGGTGACGCGCAACGCAGACCTGTCCGTCGACGATCAGGAGGCCGAGGATCTGCTGACGGCGGTGGAGGCCGAATTGCAGCGGCGCCGGTTCCGCGCCGTGGTCCGCCTGGAGATGTCGGCGTCGGCCTCGGCGGCGATGCGCAACCTGCTGATGGCCGAGTTGGACGTTCTGCCCGACGACGTCTACACCACGGATTTCCTGCTGCACGTGCGAGGCCTGAGCCAGCTGTGCAGACTCAAGCGTCCCGACCTGCTGTGGTCGAAGCGCCACCAGTTCGTGCCGGCCCCGCTGCGGCCCACCGGCGAGGGCACGCCGGACTTCTTCGCCGCCATCGGGAACGCCGACGTGCTGGCCCACCACCCGTACGACTCGTTCGGCGCCTCTGTGCAGGAGTTCATCCATCAGGCGGCGGAGGACCCCGACGTCCTGGCCATCAAGATGACCCTCTACCGCACCGACGGTGACGGCGACATCGTGGAGGCGCTCGTCTCGGCCGCCGAGGTTGGCAAGCAGGTGGCGGTGGTCGTGGAGCTGAAGGCCCGCTTCGACGAGCAGGCCAACATCGGCTGGGCGCGACAGCTCGAGAACGCCGGGGTGCACGTGGCCTACGGGTTGGTGGGGCTGAAGGTGCACGCCAAGATCTGCCTGGTGGTGCGCGCCGAGCCCGGCGGGATCCGGCGCTACTGCCACGTCGGCACCGGCAACTACAACGCCCTCACGGCCCGGACCTACGAGGACCTGGGCCTGCTCACCGCCGACGAGCACATCGGCGCCGACCTGTCGCACCTGTTCAACCGGCTCACCGGCTACGGCCACGGGTTCACCTACAGCGAACTCGTCGTGGCGCCCGAAGGGGTGAGGCCCCACCTCGCCGACCTCATCGCCGCCGAGGCCGCACACGGCGACGGGGGGCACATCGTCCT
>JAPONU010000256.1 GCA_026713745.1 bacterium | reverse complement strand
GACTTCGTTGTGGGCGTCGCCATCGTCGGCGGCGGCGTACCAGATGCTGGTGTCCACGAACACCGGCGCCACCGGCTACAGGCCCTTCGCTGCGAACTGCTTGTCGATCGCCTCGCCGATCATGGCCTGTTTCCCGTCGGCGATGCGAGACCCCCCGCTGTCGAACACACCGAAGATGGCCGACGGGTCTCCTCCGGCGGCGTCCTCGAGGTCGCGCGCCACGAGGCGGCGGATGTACTCCGACAGCGAGATGCCTTCGTTGGCCGCCTTGCGCTTGGCGCCCGCGTGATGGTGGTCCGGAAGCAAGATCATCGTTCTCATGCCTCCTATATAGCACTATCGGCATAGCAACACATCTGCCGGACCTGCACGAGCCGGCTGGCACCAGCCCCACCAGGTGTTTCACTGCGGAACACCGCTTGCTACGAGCCGCCGGAGACCGCGCCGAGCAGGCGGCAGAGGTCGCTGGCCCCCCACTCCTCGACGGAGTTCATGGCACGCACGGTGACGGCTTCACCACCTTCGCCCACCGGTCGATGAGATTCGGCCATCGGCCCTTCCACCACTCCGAATTCCACACATGCGAGTCCCAATGCTCCCGAGGCCCGGTCTCGACCATGTCGGCCACATCCGCCGGCGGCGTACCTGCTTCCTGCAGCAGAGCAACATCGGCGCCCATGTCCACGAGCTCGCGCCACGGCTCGTGTCTCTTTGCAATGTTCCAACTCACCACTGTTGTCGTCATCTCAACCTCCTCGCGCTGCCCGCCGACTCCCCCGTCAGCATCGACCCCGCCGTGCGTTCCGGACTCGTCAATAAAGCACAGATACAACATCCCCCCCGATCGCGTTCGTGCCCCGCCGAAGCGGGGCACGTTCTGCGAGTTAGCAGAGGAGCAAGCTCACGGCACCGAGCATTTCGGTCCTCTCCGCTGAAACCAGCCTACAGATGAAGATCGGCGCGAGTCAACCAGGTGCCCGCATATGCCTGAGGCATCACGCGTCGTCACGAGACGGGACCGCCCGGCGCGAGGACCCCAGAGGCACCCTGGCGCTGGCCTACAACCGCCACGCCGCCGTCGAGATCCGCCGCCGGCACCATTCATCGAGTGGCTGGCCGAGTGGGGCGGCGACGCCCGCCGACGCCAGAACGGGTTGCTGCTGCTGACCGCGCACCGGGCCAAGGGGCTGGAGTTCGACCACGTGGTCGTCCTCGACGGCGGCTGGGACCGCCTCAGCCGAGGCGAGCACCACGACGCCCCTCGCCGCCTCTACTACGTGGCCATGACGTGTGTCCGGCAGATCGCCCCCACCGCACCCGACATCGCGGAATGTCATGCAGATAGATCAACTCGCCGAAGTCTGTGTCGGGGGTGATCAGGACCCGGTCCTGCGACAGAGCGAACTCCAGAAGGGCCTTGTCCCATGGATCGCGTCCGAGCGTGCGAACCTCGAGAACATCGTGTCCGTTGTCGCGCAGCCACTCCGCCACCCGACGCCGGCGCATCGGTCGACCAGAAACCTCACGAATCGCCGACGGCGATCATCTCCAGCGTGTCCCTCGCGATCACTGCGTGCGCGTAGGCGGTACAGGCACGGATGTCTTCGCGTTCCAGGTCGGGATAGTCATCCAGGATTGCCTCCGGCTCGATCCCCTGGGCCAGCAGGCTCAGCACCAGTTCCACCGACACCCGGAGGTCGCGGACGATGGGTTTCCCGCCGAAGACATCCGGGCGAGCGGTGATGCGCT
>JAPONU010000255.1 GCA_026713745.1 bacterium | reverse complement strand
CGGTGTCGTCGGGGTGTGCCGACACCGACAGGGCGCTGGCCGGCGTCGGCAGGTTGCGACTCACGACGGCGGTCCGGTGCTCGCCGCGGCAGGACGGCACAAGTCTGCGGGCAGGCGTTTCAGGTCCTCGGGCAGGTCGACCTCCCAATTCAGACCGGGATCGTGGCGGATCCGCAGTCCCAGCCCCAGCCGGTGAGCCTCGGCGCAGTGCCGGTGGAACGAGCCTGCGCCGTAGGAGAAGCCGAATCCGGCGTCGGCGGGGACGCACAGCACGTTGGTGCCGTCGCCTCGCCGGTCGGGAACCGCCGTCACGCCACCGGCCCCTGTCAGATGGTCGAAGCCCCGGGCACCGGGCAGATCGCCGTGCGCCACGACCACCTCGGTGAAGCCCCGGTCCGCCAGGACGGCGACGCCGCGTGTGACCGCGCCGTTCAGTCCCGTCCCGGGGCACCACACGACCTCCGCCCCGGTGGCCTCGGCCCATGCCGCAACGTCGAGGTCATCGCACACCACCGCCACCGGCAGCGGCGCGGTGGCTCCGAGGACATGGGTGGCCATACGGCGGGCCAGGTCGCTGCGTTCGGCGGCCGAGAGGACCCCCTCCAGCCGGAGCTTCGCCTGGGCGAATGCCTTGACGGGCACGAGCACCGCCGCGTCGGTCACCTGTGGGAGTCTAATGACCTGCCCCGGTGGGGCCCCGATGCCCCGAGAGCCACCGCCGGCGGGCACCGCAGGGGATCGGACGCGGTCCTCCTAGGCTCGGATGGTTCTCGACGGAAGGACCGGATGCATGAGCGGCGAGTCCCCCTCATCGATCGGAACGAAGCCGGCGGGCCCCTGGCGCTCCGCCGAGCGGCGGCGATCCGCAGGCGATGCGCCACCACTGTCGGGGGTGCGGGTCCTCGACCTGGCGACGGCGTTGGCGGCGCCTCTGGCGGCGGGAATCCTCGCCGAGCAGGGCGCGGACGTCATCAAGATCGAACCGCCGGGGGGAGGCGACATCCTGCGCCACGTGGGACCGGCCGTCGGGGGAGTCTCGGGCATCTACCAGATGACGAACCGCTCCAAGCGCGCCGCCACCGTGGACATCACCACCTCGGCGGGCCGCGCCATGGCGCTCGAACTCGCAGCCGGAGCCGACATCGTCTTCCAGAACTTCCGTCCCGGTGTCGCCGAGCGGCTCGGCGTGTCCTACGACCACCTGCGCGAGGTGAACCCCGAGGTGATCGTGGTGGCGGTGACTGGATTCGGGCCGACAGGGCCGTACGCCGACCGTCCCGCCTACGACGGCATCATCCAAGCCGCATCGGGCATCGCAGCTCTCGAGGCCGATGTCGACACGGGTGAGCCTCACAGCCTTCGGCACACCGTCTCGGACAAGCTCACCGCCCTGTACGCGGTGCAGGCGGCCACCGCGGCGCTGCTGGCGCGTGAGCGGGGAGCCGGGGGCCAGTTGGTGGAGATCGCCATGCTGGAGGTGTCGTCATCGTTCCTGTGGATCGACGCCGCCGGCCGGGAGACCTTGCTGGACTACGACGGTCCGCAACGCTCCGATCCCGCCGCGCACGTCAAGCCGATGGCCTGTGCCGATGGGTGGGTGTACATCGTGGCGCTGAGCGACGATCAGTACGGCGGACTCTGCCGCGCACTCGACGTGGAGGTGGACGAGCGGCTGGCGACGATGGCCGGACGCCACCAGAACCGCGGCCTGGCACGGCACGTCTGGCGGGAAATCCGCGACCGCTTGGCGGCGTTGGGTGTGACCGAGGCGTGTGCCCGTCTCGAGGCCCAGGACGTCCCGCACAGCGGTGCCGTGGAGGTGCGCGACCTGCCCGACCACCCGCAGCTGTCCCAGCGCGACTTCTTCTGCGACAGTGTCCATCCGGCGGCGGGACGGATGCGCCAGACGAGGCCCCCGGTGCGGTTCTGCGGCACGCCCGCACAATGGCGCCCGCACGCGCCCGAGCCCGGCCGGGACACCGAGGAGATCGTCACCGGACTGCGCGGCGCGGAGGTTGCCGCGCTGCGAGCCGGCGGCGTGATCGCCTGAGATGCGCGACCCGAAGGTTTCGCCGCCGGTTGGTGGGGGCGGTACTGTCACGCCGGTGCAGCACGTGACCGTGGTGGGTGCCGGCTCGTGGGGAACCACGGTGGCGTCGCTGGTTTCGGCCAATGGGCCGGCCCGGCTCTGGTGCAGGCGGCGCGAGATTGCCCAAGAGATCGGTGCCCGGGCGACCAATGAGCAATACCTGCCGGGATTCACCCTTTCGCCGACCCTCGAGGCAGGCCACGATCTGGCCGCGGCGGTGCAAGGTGCAGGGATCGTGGCGATGGCGGTGCCCAGCCACGTGTTCCGCAGCGTGCTGGCGGAGGTGGTGCCGCATCTTGAGGCGGGTGTGCCGGTGATCAGCCTGAGCAAGGGCCTCGAGCAGGGATCGCACCGCCGGATGTCGGAGATCGTGGGGGAACTGGCGCGGGGGCACCCGGTCGGTGTTCTCACCGGACCCAATCTGGCGCGAGAGGTACTGGCCGGCTCACCGGCGGCTGCCGTGCTGGCCATGAGCGACGTGGCTGCCGCGGAGCGGCTCGTCCCGGTCTTCGCGCGCGAGCACTTCCGCGTGTACGTGGGCCATGACGTGGTGGGCAGCGAGCTCGGGGGAGCGCTCAAGAACGTGGTGGCCCTGGCCGTCGGCATGGCCGAGGGTTTGGGCTTGGCGGACAACAGCCGGGCGGCTCTCATCACGCGCGGGCTCGCCGAACTCACCCGCCTGGGTGTCGCCATGGGTGGTGAACCGGCGACGTTCGCCGGCCTTGCCGGACTGGGCGACCTGCTGGCGACGTGTCTCAGCCCACAGAGCCGCAACCATCACGTGGGTGTGGAATTGGGGCGCGGGAAGACCCTCACGGAGATCACAGATGCCATGCAGCAGGTGGCCGAAGGGGTGAAGACGGCTCGAGTGGTTCTCGAGCTGGCCGCCGAGTACGGCTTGGAGATGCCGATCACCTCCGAACTGTGCGCGGTGCTCGACGGTGATCGGGATCCGGAGGAGGCCTACCGGACCCTGCTGGGACGGAGCCTGCGCCCCGAGCCCGAACCCTTCGGATAGGGGCGGAGGTGCGCCGCCGGGACGGCGGGCTCGAGACGCGCTGGACGGTGCTCGCCGCCGCCGGGGCTCGCGGCGCGCTGGCGGTCGACGGTGCCGGGCGGGTCGTCACCGGCCGGCACGGCTGGTCGCTGGACTGGCAGTTCGGTGCCGGCGAGCAGCTCTGCACCCCTGGGGTAGCGGCGAGTTTGCGCCAGCGCACCGTCGGTGCCGACGATGGGGCGCCGGTGGCTCTGGAGACCGTCGCGCGCGCCGCTGGCGGCGACATGTCGGAGTTGGCCTATGTCGGCCTGGCGGCGGGAGCAGGTGCCGGTGCGCTCGGCGTGGTGGAGTTTGCCAACCGCACGTCCGCTCCGGTGGCTGTGACGCTGAGGTTGCAGGCCGGCGACTTCTGGCGAGTCGACGGGTTGTGGCGGGTCGAGGTCGACGGGGCCGGCGCCCTCGCGAACGGGTCGAGGGCGCTGTGGTGGCAGCGACCGCCGGCGGCGGAGCGCCTGGTGGCCGATACGGGAGCGGCACCCGGTAGGTGGAGCGAGTCCCCGTCCGGGTCCACGAGGGGGGCCCGAGGCGCACAGAGGGTCACCAGCCGTCACGGTCGTGCTGCTGGGGAGTTCACGTGGCCCGTCACGCACGGCACTGCGCTACGGATCCTGTTGCCACTGGAGGCCGGCGATGCCGTGCCTGCTGCGCCGGCGGTGGTGCCGGACCTGGGTCAGGTGGGCCGCGGCTGGGATCTGCACACGGCGGAGGGTCTGCGCGTGGTGGGGCTGGGGGAAGGCCGCATCGGGGAGTTGGTTGCGGCGGCGATCCGGCGCCTGCTGGCCCTCGACATCCCCTCGGGCGCCGGCGAGGGTGCCGACGGGCGTCTCTCGCCGGGGGAGAGGGCGCTCGTGGCCTCCGCTCTGGCAGTGGCGGGCCATGCAGGACGTGCCGCGGAGGTTGTCTCGGTGCGCGCGGCGCGAAACCCCTCTGCTGCGGTCCGGCTGGCCCGCCGCGAAGCGGCAAGGATCACCGAACCGTTCGGTGCCGCGGCCGGGATCACCAGTCGGATGGCTGCCGCCGCCGGTCCGGGGGGCGGATGGGTCGGCGAGCGGGGCGGGGACGATCCTGGCCTGCGGGCGGCGTTCCTGCTGGCCGTGCGGGACACGCTCGTATCCGAGCAGGGCGGCTGCCTGGATCTCCTGGCGGGGGCAGACCTCGCCGGATCGCGCCCACCGATCGAGGTGCATCGCCTCGGGACCGGCTGCGGACTCCTCTCCTACGCGATTCGCTGGCACGGCGAGACGCCCGCGCTGCTGTGGGAGTTGGTGCCGCCGACCACCCCTCCGGAGTCGTGGGCGTCGGTACTTGCAGGCCCAGGCAGCCGCCATGGGGGCGACGCGGCCGCCACGACCGCAGCGCAGCTGCGTGTGAGCGTCCTCTCGGAGTCCTGGAGCACGCGCGACGGTTCCGGCGAGTCGCTGCTGAGCCCCTGAGAGGCCGGCGTGGCCTCGGGCGGGAGTACCCCTCACCGGAGACCGCCGGCGCCTACAGTCACCGCGCGATGCGACGCGGTTCGGGGCCTGCAACCGCCAGATCAGCTGAGAGGTGACCGGCAGTGCCGTCGACCCGTGTCGCCAAAGGCCCCCGGAGCCGGGAACTTCCCGATCTGTCTCGCGAGACGCAACTGTGGGAAGGCGGCGCGGATGTCGTAGCGGGGCTCGACGAGGTGGGTCGAGGAGCCTGGGCGGGCCCGCTCGTCGTGGGGGTTGCGGCGTTGGCTGCCGGGGACTGCGATGAGGGTTCCCTGGGGGAGGTTCGCGACTCGAAGCAGCTGAGTCCGGCGCGGCGCCGGCAGCTGTTCGACACGGTGGCTCTGGCGTGTACCGGCTGGGCGGTGGGGTTGGCCAGCGCGGCCGAATGCGACGAGTTGGGAATGTCCGCGGCGCAGCGCTTGGCGGCGGGTCGCGCCCTGGAGTCGCTCGCAATCCGCCCGGGTGCGGTGCTGCTGGACGGCCGTTGGGACTTCGTATCGCCACCGGCGGGTTCACCGGCGCCCCACGGGGCGATCGCGGGCCCGGTTCGCACCGTGGTGGGTGGTGATGCCCGCTGCGTGTCGCTGGCGGCGGCCTCGATCCTCGCCAAGGTCTGGCGCGACAGGCACATGGTGCGCCAGGCCGGGCAGTATCCCGCCTACGACTTCGACCGCAACAAGGGCTACCCGTGCCCGCGACATCGCGCCGCGCTCGCCGCCTGGGGCCCGTCGGCCATCCACCGGCGATCGTGGGCGTTCATGGAGCACCTGCCGTCCAGCGCGACGGCGGGGGAGCCCCCGGTCTCGCAACCTCGATTGGTGGAGCACCGCTAGCATCTGTGGCCGTGGGACAGCCGGTTACCGTCATCGAGAGACCGTCGTCGCGCCCCGGTGTGGTGCGCTTCGAGATCAACCGCTCCCTCACCGGCATGGGTCACGAGTACTACGACGTCGCGCCGCCGGCGACACGTACCCGCCCTCCCGATGAACTTGCCCGCCGCCTGTTCGCCAGCGGACGCATCGACGGCATGCACATCAACTCCAACGTCATCACCCTCGACATGAGCAAGGGTGCCGACACCGCCGGGTTGCGGCAGGTCATCGAGGATCTCTTCATCCACTACCGCCCCGGTGTGGAGGTAGCGACCATCCCCGGAGGCGGGGACTAGGAGCCCGCACGATGCCCCAACGCCTTACCGAGCCGCTGATCCGTGACCGTCACGGCGACCTGCGGCCCGCAACCTGGCCGGAGGCCCTCTCCGCTGTCGCGATGGGCCTGCAGAACTCGGTCGAACGCCATGGGGTGCAGAGCTTCGGTGCCTTCAGCTGCTCAAAGGCCACCAACGAGCTGAACTACGCCCTGCAGAAGTTCGCCCGTACCGTCATCGGCTCGAACAACATCGACAGCTGCAATCGCACTTGACATGCTCCCAGTGTCGTCGGTCTGACGACGGTCTTCGGAGTCGGGGGTGGGACGAGTTCGTACGAGGAACTCGAGACCACCGACCTGATCCTGCTGTGGGGCTCCAACGCCCGCAATGCCCACCCGATCATGTTTCACCGCATGCTGCGCGGTCGGCGCAACGGAGCCAAGCTGGTGGTGGTCGACCCCAGGCGCAGCGCCTCGGCGAGTTTCGCCGATCTGTGGTTGGGGGTGGACGTGGGGTCCGACATCGCCCTGGCGAACGCCATGGGCGCCGCGATCATCTCTGCCGGGCTGCACAACGAGTACTTCATCGACCACGCCACGGTCGGCTTCGAGGATTACGCCGCCACCGTCGAGCCCTACACACCCGAGTATGCGGCCTCGATCACGGGCGTGCCGGCCGAGGCGATCGTCGAGTTGGCTCACCTCTATGCCACCTCCGAACGCGCGCAGCTGTGCTGGACCCTGGGCATCACCGAGCACCACAACGCCGCCGACAACGTGTTCGCGCTCATCGATCTGGCGTTGCTGTGCGGCCACGTGGGTCGGTACGGCTCGGGCCTGGCGCCGCTGCGGGGCCAGAACAATGTGCAGGGCGGGGGCGACATGGGAGCGCTGCCGAACCGCCTGCCCGGCTTCACCGACCTCACCGACGAGCCCGGGCGGCGCCGCTTCGAGGAGGTCTGGGGCTCCCCGGTGCCGCCGCAGCCCGGCTGGCACCTGTCGGAGATGTTCGAGGCCATGGCGGACCGGCGGCTGCGCTCGCTGTACGTGGTCGGTGAGAATCCCGCAGACTCCGAGGCCGACGTGGCGCACGCCCGCGAGGTACTCGCCGGCTTGGAGTTCCTCGTGGTCCAGGACATCTTCCTGACGGCTACGGCGCGCATGGCCGACGTCGTTTTGCCCGCGGCGGCCAGCTTCGCCGAGACGACGGGCACCGTGACTTCCAGTGAGCGGCGCGTGCAGCTGGTGCGCGCCGCGGTCTCGCCGCCCGGCGAGGCGCTGGACGACCTGGCGATCGTCTTCGCTCTGGCGCGCCGGCTCGGCCACGACTGGGGTGAGCCGCACGCGGAGACGGTCTGGGACGAGCTGCGATCGCTGTCCGCCTACCACGCCGGCATGAGCTACCGGCGGCTCGAGGCGCTGGGCGGCCTTCGCTGGCCGTGCCCCGATGAGGACCACCCGGGGTCACAGATCCTGCACGAGCGTCTCTGGGCCGATCCTCTCGAGGGTCCCCGAGTTCCGTTCGTGCCGGTCCGCTGGGAGGCGCCGCTGGACGGACTCGACGAGGAGTACCCCATCCGTCTGACCACAGGTCGACGTCTGGACTCGTTCAACACCGGAGTCCAGTCGGGATCGTTCGCATCGCCGCTGCGGCGCCGGGAGGAACTGGATGTTTGTGCCGCCGATGCCCGGCGTCTCGGCGTCGCCGAGGGCGAGGTGGTGCGGGTGGTGTCCCGGCGCGGTGCGGTGGAGGCTCCGGTGCGGTTCGACCCCGGTCTCACCGAAGGCCTGGCGTTCCTGACCTTCCACTTCCCGGATCAGGTCGACACGAACCTGCTCGTGCCCGACGACTGGGATCCCCTCTCGGGGACCGCCGGCTTCAAGGCGACGGCTGTACGGATCGAGCCGCTGGCTCGCTGACGGCCCCCGGCCCGGTGGCTGTCAATCCTCGGTGGGAGTGCCCGCGTCGGGATCCTCGACGGTCGCCTCGGGCCGCTGGAGCGGGAGCGTGATGATCATCTCGGTGAACTCCCCGGGGGTGGAGTTCACATTGATCGCCCCGCCGTGCTCGCGAATGATGTCGCTGGTGATGGCCAGACCCAGCCCGGTTCCCTGGTCGGTGGGTTTCGTGGTGAAGAACGGGTTGAAGATCTTCTCGACCACCTCCGGCGGGATGCCCTTGCCGTTGTCACGGATGCTGATCCGGATGTTCTCGTCGAGCCTGCGGCTGGTGGTCCGGACGGTGGGCATGTAGGACTGGGCGCTGCCGGACTCCGCCAACTCCTTGCGCCTCTCGTCGGTGGCGTGGCAACTGTTCCCGACCATGTTGATGAACACCCTGCCGAGGTCCTGCGGGAGCACGTTGAGCTCGCCGACCTCGGGATCCAGGTCGAACTCCAGGTTCAACTGGAAGTCCGGATCCACGGCCCGGGCGCTGTGGAAGGCCAGCTTGGCGTGCTCCTCGATCAGCCCGTTGATGTCGGTGAGCCGCCACTCGCCCGTCGCGCGGCTCATCATCAGCATGTCGTGCACGATGCTGTTGGCACGTTCGCCGTGCGAGCCGATGCGCTCGAGGTTCTCGGTGAGATCGGCGGCTATGTCACCGACGAGTGCTCGCTGCTCGTCGGTCAACTCGTCCTCGGCTTCTGCCAGCACCTCCTGGAGCTCCTCGACGAGTTCGGCGGAGACCTCCGAGAAGTTCTTCACGAAGTTGAGGGGGTTGCGGATCTCGTGGGCCACCCCGGCTGTCACCTCGCCCAGCGCCGCCAGCTTCTCCCGCATGACGATCTGGTCCTGGGCCTTGTGCAACTCGTTGAGGACGTGCTCAAGCTCGTTGTTCTTGTCGCCGAGTTCCTCGGCCAGCTTCTCGACCAGGTTGAGGCGCTGGACCTCCAGGGCGTGGCGCCGGAAGATCTCCAGCGCGTCGGCCATCTCCGACACCTCGTCCCGGCCGCTGATGACGACCTCGTCCTCGAGATCCCCGTCGGCCATGCGGCGCATCCGGTTCGAGAGTTGGCTGAGCCGTCGCAGCAGCACGCGGCTGACGAATCCCAGGATGATCGAGAGGCCCACGACGATGCTGATGCCGGCGATCACCAGCAGCAGGATGCGCGACGTTCCAATGGCGTCCGATGAGGCCGCGGTGGCGTCGTCGGCGTCGGCCTGGGCCGTGCTGATCAGCTCCTGCACCTCGGTCGCCAACTCCACGGCCTGGACCCGGTTCTGGGCCAGCAACTCTCGCTGGCGCTCTGCGAGCTGCAGCTGCCGCGTGTTCAGCGCGAAGCCGTTGTCCTCGCCGGCTCCCAGCTCGAACAGGTCGCTCAGGACCGAGACCAGGTAACCGCGCTGGGCGATCAGCCCGATGGCGGTCGCGCTGATCTCGATGCGGTCGGTGACCGACTCGAAGCTCTCCTGCAGGGGCTCGATGAGAGCGGCGTTGGAAACGCTGAAGGCGGTCGAGAGCAGCTGGGTGGCGATGGCCGTGTCGGTCTGCAGGGACAGCAGGTGCCGGTAGCGGATGATCTCCGGCTCGGTGAAGTGCCTCTCGCGCGACACCGGGGGCTCGCCGATCTGGCGGTAGCCGGTCATCTGGTAGAAGAGCTGCTCGTCGAGTGCCGGCAGGAGGATGTCGTCGAGCTTCTGGCTGATCTCGGCCAACTCGACACGCACTGCCTCTCTCCGGACGGCGAGGGCGAACGACGTCGGCATCTCGACCTCGATCTGGGCGATGTTGGACTCGAGTTGCCGGGCCCGCGAGCGGATCGACACGAACAGCGCCGCGTCGATGTCCTGGCCCTCCAGGAGATCCAGCTCCCGGCGGAACCTCTCCTGCGTCTCCACGATCTCCGCGGAGACCAGGGCGAGTTCGGTGGGGGTGGCCGCGACGGTGAGGCGCGGCGCGGCGGCCACGAGCTCGCTGCTCAACTCGGTGATCCGGAAGGCGGTCACGATCCGGGGCAGGCTCTCGTCGTTCACGCGGTCCTGGGCGCCTTCGATGCTGTTGAAGGAGACCCAACTGACGGCGATGGCGGCGATGGTCAGGGAGACGATGACGCCGATCGCGACGTACATCTGCGTCGAGATGCGGCGGGCGAAGTCCGCCAGCCTGCGCAGCAGATCTCTCACCGTCCGATGACCTCCGCTGGTCTCGGGACAGTCTGGGGCACCGGAGCGGTCACTTGCGGCACCGCCGTCACATCGAGCCGGTCGAGACGTAGCGACCGTCGCGGATCACCGTAAGGAACACGGTGTCGGAGCCCTGGTTGTCGTCGCCGGCGAAATTGAGTTCGAAACCGTCGATGTCGACCGGCTCGCCCCGCAGGATCTCTCCGAGGAAGCAGGTTCTGGTCAGGCTGCGCCCGCAGCGCTCGAGCCCGACGATCGCCATGCGGCCGGCCAGATAACCCTCGAGCGAGACGAACCCCGGTACGGCGGTGGGGTCGTGGGCCTCCAGGGCGCGGAGGTAAGACGCCACGACCGGCAACGAGTCATCGGTGGGGAAGGGCACGACCTGGGTCACGAACACACCGTCGCCGACCGGCCCGAGTTCTTGGGCGAGTGCGTTCGAGCCGACGAATGAGATCGTGACGAAGATCCAGTCCTCGCCGAGGAATCGTGCCCACTTGATCAGCGAGGCAACCGGCTGGTATGCCCCCACCAGGACCACTGCGTCGGGGTTGCCCTGCTGAAGATCCAGCAGAGCGGTGCGCACGGCGAGCGTGTTGCGGGGATAGAGCCCGATGGCGACCGGTTCCATCTCTCGCCGGTCGAGGGCCTGCAGGACCCCCCGGTAACCGGCGCGGCCGAACGAGTCGTCCTGGAACATGACCGCGATCCGCTCGACACCGCGATCGGCCAGCAGGCGGGCGACGATCTCCTCGGTCTCCTGGTTGTAGGAGGCCCGCAGGTTGATGATGTTCGACCAGGCGGGGTCGCGTAGGAACCCTGCACCCGTGAACGGGGCGATGAAGGGAACCTGGGCGGCCGCGGCGATCGGAGTCGCCGATCGCGAGGTCGGGGTGCCAACCTCGCCGATCAGTGCGAACACCCCGTCGGAGTCGATGAGGTGCTGGGTATTGGTGACCGCCGCCTCCGGCTCGTAGGCATCGTCCATGGAGGTGAGGTCCAAGAGCCTCCCGTGGACGCCTCCGTTGCGGTTGGCCTCGGCGAACGCGGCTTCGATGCCGAGCCTCATGTTGCGGCCGAGTTCCTGAGCGGGGCCGCTGAACGCGGCCGATTGGCCGAAGAGGACCGAGTCGTCGAAGATGCCCTCCGATGCCGGTGGCGGCTCCTCTACCGGTGCCTCGGTCGTCGACACCGTTGGTGCGGGGGTCGTGCCCTGCGGACCCTCAGAGTCGCTCTCGGGGCTGCAGCTCGCCGCAATCAGCGCGAGCAGTGCGAGCAGCCCGAGCGCCGGCGGGAGTCTCCGGCGCGACGCGGCGATCATTCCGGTCGACGCGCGACCAGGGTCAGGTGGTTCCGACCCCCTTCCCGTCGATAACTCAGATCGTTGGTCAAGGTGCGTACCAGATGGATTCCCAGGCCGCCGATGGATCGCTCCTCCAGCCCCGCGTCGACGTCGGGCCGGGGAGCTTCGTTGAGCGGATCGAAGGCACCGCCGTTGTCGGAGATCTCGATCTTGACCGCGTCGGCTTCCCCGGAGATGACGATCCGCACGCTCGAGGCGCCGCCGTAGGTCATGGCGTTGAGTCCGAGTTCCTCCAGAATGAGGTGCAGCTTGAAGATGAGATCGTCGGGCCAGTCCTCCTGGCGGCCGAACTCCTCGATGGATTGCTCCATGTGCCGGAGGGCGGCATCGACCGATTCATCCTCCGCCGGTCCGACCTCGAGGCAGAAGTGGACGCTCAACTCCCTGACTCGCTTCGGTGCAGGGTCAGGCAGGTGATGTCGTCGGACTGGGGCGTCTCGCCGGCGAAGGCGTGCACCGCCTCGAAGACGGACATCGTCGTCTCCTCCGCGTCGCTCGGCGGGGTGTCGGCGAAGATCCCCGCGAGCCGCTCCATCCCGAACTCCTCGGCTGTGACATTCATCGCTTCGCTCACGCCGTCGGTGTACAGGAACAGGGTGTCTCCCGGTCCGATGTTGATCGTGTTGTCGGCGAATTCCATGCCGGCCATCACGCCGAGGATGATTCCGCCGGTACGCGGGATCAACGATGAGCTTCCGTCCGGTTTGATCAGGAGTGGCTCGTTGTGTCCGCCGTTCGCGTAGTTGAAGTCACCGGTGGCGGGGTCATAGATCCCGTAGAGCAGGGTTACGAACATCTCGGTGTCGTTCGTCTCGCGCAGGAGGTCGTTGACCTCGCGCAGCACGTCCCCCGGGTTTTCGCAGCCGATGGAGGCGCCCTTCAGCAACGTCCGGCTGGACATCATGAACAGTGCGGCGGGAACGCCCTTGTCCGAGACGTCCGCGATGCACAGGCCGAGCCGGCCGCCGTCGAGTTGGATGATGTCGTAGAAGTCCCCGCCCACGTTGCGCGCCGGCTCCATGTGTGCGAACACCTCGAAGTCGTCACGCTGGGGGAACCGGGTCGGCAGGATCGACTTCTGCATCTTGCTGGCAACGTCGAGTTCACGCTGCAGCGACACCAACTGGTCGCGCGAGGCCAGCGCGGCGCGCCACTCGGTGAGATGGGCGAGGGTGCGCTCGATGGTGATGCGCAGGTCCGCGAAGTCGAGGGGCTTGGTGACGAAGTCGAACGCGCCGCGGTTCATCGCCGTGCGGATGTTCTTCATGTCGCCGTAGGCCGAGACGATGACCGACTTGATGTTCGGGTCGACCGAGGGGATCTGTTCGAGGAGCGTGAGCCCATCCATCTGCGGCATGTTGATGTCGGAGAGCACCATGTCGATGGTGTCGTCCTCGTTCAACTTCTCGAGCGCCTCGATGCCGTTGTGGGCGAAGACGAAGCTGTAGCGCCCCGAGCGGATGTCACGCCGCATGCGCTGCAGCATGAGTGGCTGCAGATCGACCTCGTCGTCCACGACAAGGATCTTGTACGTCGCTTCTGCCATCGCTTTCCGATCCGCCCGTGCGCGCCAAGCTGGGGTTGGTCCGGGCTATGTCCGTGCAGAGCCTCGGGGTGGAACTCCGTCAGCTCTGGGCGGCGAGAGCCGTCTCGGGAGAACTGTGGATAGCGATGATCTGGTCGAAACCGCTGATTATGAATAGTTCGTGTACTGACGAGGACAGCGAGCAGATGGAGAAGCCGACGTCTCGCTGGCGGAGGTTCTTGGCGCTGAGCAGGATGATTCGCAGGCCGGCACTGCTGATGTAGTCCAGCGCTGCGAGGTTCAGGATGACCGCGGTGTCGTCGGCCCCGATGTTTGCTTCCAAGGCGTCCTGGAAGTCGCTCGCATTCGATCCGTCGACTCGCCCCGCGGTGTTGATGATCACCGTCGTTCCCCGCCGCTCGGACGTAACTTCCATCATCTTTGCTCCTTAGCTGCCAATCTCATGGTTCCCCGCCGCATGGCGTCCGCTGCCGGGCGCCTCGACAATCTAGCCGCGCCAAGAGACTACGTGATAGCCGGCACGGTGTCGGTAGGGAACGATAGCCCGGTTCGCCGCGCTCCCTGCAACACCTCCTGACGGCGCCGAGGCTAATCGCTCCTTCACCCCGGCTGCCCTTCGCCCGATTGTGTGGCGGGCGGCCGGGGACCATAATTCCCCCGGAGAGCGGTCCGCCTCCCGCCGGACAGGCAGGAACAGGACGGTGAGTCGCCACTCGCCGGGGAGGAAGCGTCATGTACTCGAGCCCGCAGGAGCGGTTCGGCCACCTGGTCAACGAGCAGCGCTTCGCGGAGATGGGGCCGTCGGTGGGCGACGTTGCCGACGGCTGCTACCTCCCTCCTGAACTCTACACCTCCGAGGAGTGGTTCGAATTCGAGAAGGAGTCCATCTACTCGCGCTCGTGGCTCTGTGTCGGGCGGGCCGACTTCTTGAAGGCGCCGGGTGACTACTTCACGATCACCATCAACGACGACCCGCTGCTGGTCGTGATGGACGACGAGGAGCAGATCCGGGTCATGTCGGCGGTCTGCCGGCACCGGGGGCATCTGCTGGCCGAGGATGCCGGGCACAAGGAGACGGGGTTGTTCCGCTGCCCCCTGCATTTCTGGTCGTTCGACCTGCGCGGTCGTCTGCGGCACGCCCCCGAGATGGGCCGCACGAACAACTTCAGCCGCGAAGAGATCTGCCTTCCGCAACTCTCCGTCGAACTCTGGGCGGGGTTCGTCTTCGCCCACTTCGAGCCCGACCCAGCGCCGCTCGCGCCGACCCTGACTCAACTCTCCGACGAGATGGCGAACTACGGGGTCCCAGAGATGGTGAGCCTTCCGACCATGGACATTCCCGACTACCCGTGGAACTGGAAGGTGATGCTCGAGAACTTCATGGAGCCCTACCACAACGCCTACCTGCACAAGGGCATCCACGACTTCGCGCTCGGGCACGGATTCGTTGAACACAGCCCGGACGAGAACGTGATCATGCACCCGACGGGTTTCGACCGCGCCGACGGTGCCTTCAACCCTCTCCACAAGGCGCTCCTGCCGCCGATCCCGACACTCAGCGAGGAGCAACGCAACCGGGTCATGTTCGCCATGATCCCGCCGATGATGCCGCTGGGCCTGGTCTCCGACCACATGTTCTACTTCCTGGTCCTGCCCGGCGGGGCCAACCGGATCACCATCCGCGTGGGGCTGTGTGTGCCGCCGGATGCCCTGCAGGTTCGCAACTTCGGCAAGATCATCGAGTGGATCGTCGACGGGATCATGATGTACAACGATCAGGACGTGGTGGCCGACACGGCTGTGCAGAAGGGGCTGCGGTCCCGGTTCGCCCCCCGCGGTCGCTTCTCCTGGAAGGAAACCACCGTGGCGCAGTTGAACAGGTGGCTGTACCAGAGATATCGGGCCTATGCGGAGCGCCAGGGGCTCGTCTGATGAGCGGGTCGGAAATGGCCGGTCAGCCCGGGCCCGAGGAGCGCGCAGATGGATGATCTCCGGGAACGGCTGGACGGGATGGAGCGACGTCTCGAACGAATCGAGGCCGAACGCGCCGTCGAGCAGCTCATGCACCGCTACGTCCACGCGATCGACGTCATCAAGGACGCAGAGGTGACAGCGGGGTTCTTCGCGCCGGGAGCGGTCTGGGAGGGCCAGGGGAATCTGAAGGACTTCAGGGCCGAAGGTCTCGACGAGATCAGGGAGATGTTCCGCGGGAACCCGTCGATGCTCCCCTTCACGGCCCATTTCCTCACGAATCCGGTTGTCAACGTCTCCTCCGACGGGGCCGAGGCCCGCGGGCGCTGGCACGCCCTGGAGGCGGCCACCCTGTTCGACGGAGAGACCGCCGTCTGGCTGATCGCCCATTACGACAACGACTTCGTGAAGCATCACGGCGAGTGGAGGATTGCCCGCCTCCGTTTCGAGGATCGGGTGATCTGCCCCTACGAGGAAGGCTGGGCGCGCACCAGGTACGTCTCGCCGGTGACCCTCGAGCGTGTCGCGCAGCCGCGTCCGGTCGCGCCGGAGGGCCAAGACGACACGGGGGATTGCCCATGACTCTGCTGACGACCGAATTGCGCGATTCGTTCGCCGCCTCCACCAAGGCCGTCAACGAGGCGCGCCTGCTGCCGCCGCTCATCTACACCTCACAGGAGTTCTACGAGTTCGAGCGCCGCTCCATCTTCCGCCACGAGTGGCTGTGTGTCGGTCGGGTCGATCAGGTGCCCGAACCCGGTGACTTCCGTTGCATCACCATCGCCGGTGAGCCTCTGATCATGCTGCGAGACTCCGACGGCAGCGTCGGCGTCATCTCCGCGGTCTGCCAGCACCGGGGCATGGTTCTGGCCGAGGGCTCCGGCAACACCCGCCGCTTCACGTGCCCCTACCATCACTGGTCCTACGGTCTGGACGGATCCCTGCTGGGGGCACCGGCCATGGAGCGGGCCGTGGGTTTCGACAAGGGCGACCACGGCCTCCCGCGGCTCCGCACAGAACTGTGGCAGGGCTTCGTGTTCTGCAATCTCGACCCCGACGCCAAGCCACTGGGGCCGTCGCTCACCAAGATCGACGCCATGCTGGAGAACTACGACCTTCCCGAGACGGTCACACGTGAGGGGCACTCACTCCCCGGCCTGCAGTGGAACTGGAAGGTCATGATGGAGAACTTCAACGATCCGTACCACGCAAGCCGCCTGCACGGCCCTCTGCAGACGTTCGCCCCCAGCCATCTGAACGACTACCTGCCCTGGGATCCCGACGACGGTGCAATCGGCCGCATCCAGCACTTCACCGACATCGACGGCTCGTTCAACCCAACCAAGAAGTGCCTCTTGCCGGTGTTCAGCAACCTCACCGACGAGCAGCGCAAGCGTGGCGGCTTCGTGCTCATCCCGCCGACGCTCTCACTGGCCATCGTTCCCGACGAGATCGCCTACTTCATCATCAGCCCCGACGGCCCCGGTGAGATCACGATCAACATCGGGTACTGCTTCGAACCCTCGGCTCTGGCCGATCCGATGTTCGAATACCTCTTCGAGCAGGCCGAGCAGGGTGTCAACAACTTCAACGTGCAGGACATCTATGCCGACGAGATGGTGCAGATCGGCCTGGGCTCGACGTTCGCGCCGCGCGGCCGGTACTCGTGGCAGGAGGAGACGCTGGCGCAGTTCAACCGCTGGCTCGTGACGCGCTACGAGCGGCACTGGCCCAATGGCGCCTGATTGGCGCGGGCCCGCCGGCGCCAATCAGCCGCCGTGACGACGCGCCCACCGGGCGCGCCGGTCAGGTGATTCCCCGCCGGAATGTCTGCCCCAGCGCGGCGGGCTGGCGGCGGCGCTGGCTCAGCAAGGCGATCGCGGCGATCGCGGCCAGGTAGGGCAGGGCGATCAGCACCTGCGGTGTGATCGTCACACCGAGGGCGGGCAGTGAGACTCGCAGAGCCTCCGCACCGCCGAAGAGCAGGGTGCCGCCCACGGTCCCCCAGAGGGTCCAGCCGCCGAAGATGACCGCGGCGATCGCGATGAATCCCCGCAGCGCCGTCATGTTGGGGGTGAAGGCGCCGATGAGGCCGACGGAGAGGTAGGCGCCCGAAACACCCGCCAGCAGGCCACCGAAGTAGATGGCCTGGCGCCGTCGGAGGTCCACCGGTATGCCGTTCGCGTCGGCTGCGGCGGGGTTCTCTCCCACGGCGTCCAGTTCGAGGCCCCAGCGGGAGCGCTTCAACACCCACCAGACGAGGGGGACGAACGCGTAGAGCAGGAAGAACGGCGCCCGCTGCTCGAACAGCGCGTCGCCGACGATCGGGATGGAGGCCAGACCGGGGATACGCACGAGCCCGAACTGCACCGGGGCCATCTTCACCTCGGCAAGCAGGAAACTGGTGACGCCGATGGCCAGAAGGTTGAGCACGAGACCGGTCACGAACTGGTTGACGCGGATCCGGTGCGAGAGGTTGGCCTGGATCGCCGACACCCCGATGCCCACGGCCACGCCGATCCCGAACCCGTAGTAGGCCGAGCCGGTGGCGTGACTCCCGTACGCCGCCGCGAACGCGCCCGAGAGCATGGCTCCCTCGACGGAGATGTTCAGGGTGCCGGCCCGCTCGGCCACGAGTTCGCCCAGGGCCGCGAAGAGCAGGGTCGCCGCGATCCGGACGCTGCTGTCGACGATGAGCGTGATGTCCTCGATCATCGGATCACTCGCCCCGCCGTCGCCGGCGGTGCAGGTGCACGCGTCACGGTGGAGGTCACGTTCGGCTCACACCGGTCCGCTGCAGGAGCGCGCGCAGCCGCCGGCGGTTCAGGTAGAGCAGGGGCAGAGTCACGGCGATCACCACGAGCGCCTGCACGGCGCCCACGATCGTCGGACTGACGCCGGTGGCCGCCAGGACGCCGCTCCCCGCCCGGAGCGCCCCGAAGAGCAGGGAACTGGGAATCACCGCAAGAGTGACGGATCCGGCCACCAACGCGGCGAGAAGCCCTTCCCAGCCGTAGTTGTTCGAGAAGCCGTCGTTGACCCGGAAGGCGGTGCCGGTGAGCAGGACGCCGCCGGCCAGGCCGGCGAGCGCTCCGGAGATTGCCAGCGCCCCGCTTCCCACGAGCGCGGGTGAGACTCCGGAACGTCGGGCAGCCCGCGGGTTGAGGCCGACCGTTCGTAGTTCGAAGCCCCAGCGGGTGCGCGCCAGAAGGAAGGCCAGCACCAGGGCAAGGCCGACCGCCAGGGTGATGCTGGAATTGAGCCGGAATCCAGGCCCTTGCGCCAGCGTGGGCAGGTGCCCCGCCGGAGGCAGGGGGTTCGACTGCGGGCTTGCGGAGAGGACCGAGCCCTCGGGGAGATCCTCCTGCAGGAGCCACGGTCTGTTGACCGCGAAGGACACGACCTGGAAGCCGACGAAGTTCAGCAGCAGGGTGGTGATCACCTCGCTGCCGCCGCGGGTGAATCGCAGGAGGGAGGCAAGCGACGCCCAGATCGCTCCCGCCACCGCGGCCGTGGCGAGGATGAGAAGCAGGGTGATGCCACGCGGTGCGTCGACGGCGAGCCCGACGGCGACACCGAACAGCGCCCCGATGGAAATCTGGCCCTCCTGACCGATGTTGAGCAGCCCGCTGCGGGTCGCCGCGAGCGCGCCCAACGCCACGAGCAGGATCGGTCCCGTGTGGTTCAGGGTTGCCGTGAGCGCGACACGTGAACCAAAGCTCCCCGAGACCATGGCACCGAAGACGGTGGCGGGCGAACTCCCGGTAACCGACAGCAGCAGTGCCGCGCAGCCGATTGCCGCTGCGATCGAGATGGCCAGCAGGGCGCCCACCCTGAGGTAGTCCGACAACGGGAGCCGGGGCGGCCGCACGGCGACCGCGGCGGCGGGGCGGGGTGGAGAGGCCTCAGCCGCGGTCATGTGTGCGAGCCCCCATCATCCGGCCGAGTTCGGCAGTGTCGACGTCGGCGCGCGGCATGGTCCCGATGATGCGCCCGCGGTTTATGACCGCCACCCGGTGCGACAGAGCCATGATCTCGGCCAGATCGCTGGATATGAGCAGGATGCCGGTGCCCGTCGCGGCGGCCTCCCGCAGCCGGTCCCAGATGTAACCCCGGGCCCCGATGTCGAGCCCTTGGGTGGGTTCGGCCGCCACGAGGACGCACGGCTTGCGTGCCAGTTCCCTGGCCAGGACGACACGCTGCTGGTTGCCGCCGGAGAGCGACCGCAGCGGCGCGCCGAGACTGGACGTGATGATCCGGAAGTCCGCGACGAGGCGCCGGCCGAGTTCGTGCAGTTGCTGCTGACGGACGACGCCCCAGCGCACCATCCCGTCCAGACTCCCGAGAGCGAGGTTCTCCGCAACGGTCATTTCCAGGACACATCCGCTGTCGTGGCGGTCCGCCGGGATCACCCCCACCCCGGCTCGGCCGAGTTGGCGGCCCCGTCCGGTCCGGATGGGCCGTCCTTCCACGCGTACTTCGCCGCTGTCGGGACCGATGAGATTGGAGAGCAGACCCGTCAATTCCTCCTGCCCGTTGCCCGCGACGCCGGCCACGCCCAGGATCTCACCCGCTGCGATCTCGAGGTTCACGCCGTCGAGAAGCGCGTGGCCCTCCGCCGAGGTCACCTTGATGTCGGCGAGTTCGAGGACCGGCACGTCGTGGCCGGCGGGCGCGGCGCGGCGTCGCGGAGGCGCATGGGTCCTGGCGCGGGATGCGTGGCTGCCCTCGACGCTCAGGCCCAGCACTTCGGCCGAGACCGCGAAGTCCTGCCCGAGCATCTCGTGGGCCAGGGAATCGGCGCTCGCCTCGGCCGACTCGACGGTGGAGACGACGCGGCCGTCGCGGAGGACCGTCACCCGGTCGGTCACTTCGAGCATCTCGTCGAGTTCGTGGCTGATGAGCACCACGGACTGCCCCCGCTCGCGGGCGAGCCGTCGCAGGACCCGGAACAGGGCCGTGGACTCCTCGCGGGTCAGGACCGAGGTGGGCTCGTCCAGGATCAGCACGTCGGGTTGGCGCCGGAGGCACTTGAGGAGTTCGACCCGCTGGCGCTCACCCACCGACAGGTCGTCGACGATGGCGTCCGGGTCCACGTCGAGGCCGTAGCGCCGGCCGACCTCGGTGATCTGGCGCGACACGCCGGAGCGGTCGACCCTGGTGTGCCCGCGGTCCGAGAGCGTCACGTTCTTCCACACCGGCATGGGGCCGACCAGGCTGAAGTGCTGGTGCACCATTGCGATGCCGCGTTCGGCGGCCACCACCGGATCGCCGAACCCGAGGGTCTTGCCGTGGATCGTGAGTTCGCCGGATTCGGGCCGGACGAAGCCCGCCACGATCTTCATGAGGGTGGACTTGCCGGCGCCGTTCTGGCCCAGCAGCCCCCGGATCTCCCCGGCTCCGATGTCGAGGGAGACGTCGTCGCAGGCGACGACGCGCCCGAATCGCTTGCTGACCGAGCGCAGCCCGAGGACGACCTCCCGCCGGGCTGCGGTCGTCGAGGCCGGGCCCCCGCTCACCCGGAGATGTCGGTGCCGATGATCGCGTTCACGTCGATTTCGCCACTTGCGAGAGCCGCCCGCACCTCATCGAGGATCGCCTGCTCGTCGCCGGAGGCATCACAGATCCGGCTGCCGACACCGAGGCCGGAGTCGACGCCGTACACCGCCAGCTGGGTGCCTTCCTCCAGTTCACCGGCTGCGAACGAGCTGATGACCGAGGGTAGGAACAGCGCCGGGTTGTAGGTGATCGCCATCGCAACGGGGAAGAGATTGGCGTCGCACAGGTCGACCGACGTGGACACGACCCCGACACCGGACTCGAGGGCGGTGTTCACGACGGCGATGAGAGCGCCGCCGAGGTAGGGATACACGACCTCGCAGTCCTGCTCGAACAGCGCCGTCGCGGACTCCTGCGCCAGGGCGGCGTCCTCGAAGCTGCCCGTGAAGGTGACCGGAATCTCGGCTCCTGCTGCCATGCCGTAGGCGTCCTGGAGGTGGCTGAGCCCGGCGCGCATGGAGGCGGCCATGTTCTTGACGAAGTCCAGTTCCGGCCCGGCCACCACGCAGCCGACCGTTCCACCGGTGCGCTCCAGCAGCAGGCCGAAGGAGATGCCGCCCATGAAGTGGGCCTGGTTCTCGTTGGCGGCCGCCGTGGCGTAGGCGCCGCTGGTCGGCGGGAATCCCGCTACCAGGAAGAAGTTGATGTCGGCGAACGTCGGATCCTCCGAGACCGGAATGAAACCGTCGCGCAATTCCGAACCGCCGGCGATGATGAGGTCGACATTCTGGCGTGCGAGGTTCTCGAAGGACTCTCGCGCTGCCCCCGGGTTCACCTTGTCCACCACGATTGTCTCGTACCCCAGTTCGTCGGCGATCGCCTCGACCGATTCGACCTGCCCCTGGTAGAAGCCACCGTCGGCGCGATCGCCGGCCACCACATAGCCGATCGTGAGCTGACCGTCTCCATTCACGTCGACGGTCTCGGGATACGCGGCAGGTGCGGGTTCGGGGGGCGGAGCCGGAGCCGGTTCGGGTGGGGGTGCGGGCTCAGGAGCCGGTGCCGGTGCGGGCGCCGCCGGTGCGGCATCCGAACCGTCGTCACCCGCGCAGGCAGCGGCCACGAGACCGACCACAAGGGCCAACGCCAGCAGTTTCCGACTGATCCGGCGCGTGCAGTGGGTTGTGGTCATCTCCGGTGCTCCTGTGTCCTCGAACGTTCCCCGGTGCTGTCCGGCGGCTGCTATGGTCGCCGCCCGAACGTGGATGGCGAGCATAGTCGCCGCGTGGCGTTCGCTGGTCCTGATCAGACCGGGAGCGGGCGGCGCGAGCGCCTCGGACGAACAGGAGATGACCGTGTCGAAACACCGCCGCTGTCCCATCCCGCTGGAGAGTCTGGACGCCTCGGCGCAGGACTTCACCGCTGCGGTCGGTCTCCCGCCTGCGGTGTACTCCGATCCGGGGTTCTTCGCGTTCGAGAAGGAAGCCGTCTTCGGTCACGAGTGGGTCTGTGTGGGGCGCAGCGACCAGATCCCCGACAGCGGGGACTACTACACGATCACGGTGGCAGGTGAGCCCCTGATCGTCGTACGCGGAGCGCAGAACGAGATCAACGTGATGTCCTCGGTCTGCCAGCACCGGGGGATGTGCGTGACGGCGCCGGCACAACGGCCACCGTCGGAATGGTTCGAGTTGCCGCCGGAGACGTCCGGCAATTGCCGGACCTTCCGCTGCCCGTACCACTGGTGGACGTACGACCTCGAAGGCAGGCTCGTGGGTGCGCCCGAGATGGGGAGGACGGAGGGGTTCGCCCGGTCGGACGTCGCCCTTCCCCGGCTGCGGACCGAACTCTGGAAGGGGTTCATCTTCGTCAACTTCGACGAGGAAGCCTCGCCGCTCGGCCCGCGGCTGGGCCCCCTCGACGAGGTCCTGGCGAACTACCACGTCGAGGACATGGTGACCGTCGAGCCCGAGACCATCCCGGGTCTCCCGTTCAACTGGAAGATCATGGTCGAGAACTTCATGGAGGGGTACCACCCCGACCGCCTCCACAAGGGGATCCACGACTTCGCGCCGTCGCGGAACGCCTGGTACGCGCCTTTCGAGGATGGGGACGCCGCCATGTACGGGGCCATGGGTGCGACGATCCTGGACGGCGGATTCAATCCGACTCAGAAGGCCATCTTCCCGATCATCCCGACGCTGACCACCGACGAGCGCCGGCGGATGTTGTTCGCGTACGTTCCCCCCAGCCTGCTGATGGGATTCCAGCCCGACTCGGCCTTCTGGTTCACCGTGCAACCCGTGAGCGAGTCGTCGCACACGCTGACGATGGCCTACATCTTCCCGCCCTCGACGCTCGAGGTACCACTGTTCGGGGAGTTGCTGGGCGCGGCCATCCACGGCGTGGAGCTCTTCAACAACCAGGACCTGCCGACCAACACGGCGGTGCAGCGGGGGATGGGATCGCGCTTCGCACCGCGGGGGCGGTACTCGTGGCAGGAGTCGGTCCTGGCCCAGTTCAACACCTGGTTGGTTTCGTGCTACCGGGCTGAGGACCGCCGGGCCGCTGCGGCGCCGGCGGCGGTGCCGGGATGAAGCCCCCGCGGTTCGACTACGTCGCCCCCGCGTCGGTCGCCGAGACCATCGAGGCCCTCGCCGGCACCACCGAGGCGCGGATCCTGGCCGGGGGACAGAGCCTCGTGCCGCTGATGAACCTGCGGCTGGCGCGCCCGACCCTGCTCGTGGACGTCAACCGGGTCGCGGATCTCGCGGGTTTCGAGACCCGCAACGGCACGTTGCGGTTCGGGGCCATGTGCCGCCATCGATTCCTGGAGACCGACCCTCTGGTGCGCCGGGAGGCACCGATCGTCGCCAAGACCGCAGGGATGATCGGCCATGTGCACATCCGGAATCGGGGCACCCTCGGGGGCAGCATCGCCCACGCCGATCCGGTGGCGGAGTTTCCGGCACTTCTCGTGGCGCTCGGTGGGAGGGTGATCGCCGGAAGCACCGGCGGCGAGCGGGCGATACCTGCCGCGGAGCTCTTTGCGGGGCCCTTCACGACCAGCCTCGAGCCGGAGGAACTGCTGAGCGCCGTCGAGGTTCCCGCCCACACCCCCGGCGACGGTGGCGGGTTCGCGGAGTTCGCCCGGCGCCACGGTGACTTCGCCACGGCCGGCGTTGTCGTGATCCTGCACCGGGATGGCTCCGGGGCCTGCGTCCGGCTACGTGCAGCCGGCTGCGGTCTTGGTCCGACCCCGGTGGATCTCAGTGCGGCGGGGGAGTTCCTGCTGGGTGAGTCCGCGCTCAGCGCCGGCGCAGCGGCGGAATTGGGGAGACGGACCGCAGCGCTGGCGGATCCTCCCGGCGACGTGCACGGATCGAAGGAATACCGGCGCGAGCTTGCAGCGGTGCTCGCCGCCGACGCAGTGCGCACGGCATGGCAGCGAGCAGGATCAACCGGCTGGGGAGCCGGCGACTGAGAGCCCGCGGCCGCCCATGACGAGGAGTATCCGGATGAGGGATCCCAAGCCATGACAGCTGTCCGGTTCTCGCTCAACGGTGAGGCCGCAGAGGTCGACGTCGAGCCCCGCGAGCTGTTGCTGGACACGCTGCGGGATCGCCTCGCCATGCGAGGGGCTCACGCCGGCTGCGAGCAGGGCGCCTGCGGGGCCTGCACGGTCCACCTCGACGGGAGCGGTGTGCGTTCCTGCCTCCTGTTCACCGTCCAGGTGGGTGGGGCCGAGGTGCGCACCATCGAGGGTGTCGGTTCGCCGGGGGCGTTGCACCCGATCCAGCAGGCCCTGTCCGAACACCACGGCCTGCAGTGCGGCTTCTGCACGCCGGGGATGGTCCTGACGGCGTTGGAGCTCTTCGAGACGGACCCGCACCCGACCAGGGAGCGGATAGAGGAATGGATGTCGGGCAACCTCTGCCGCTGCACCGGGTACGTGAACATCGTCGCCGCTCTCGAAGCCGTCGCGGGGGAGGGGTCGTGAGCGTCCTCGCGCCGCCCGAGGCGCCTCCGCGTACAGGTACCCGAACGCGGCGCCGCGAGGACACCCGGCTGCTGTGTGGCGAAGGCGAGTACCTCGGTGACGTCCAGCGGCCCGACCTCAAGCACGTGGCAATCCTGCGGAGCCCGCTGGCCCACGCCCGGATCCGCGATGTGGACGTCTCCGGCGCCATGACCCTGCCCGGCGTCATCGGGGTGTTCACCGGAGCCGAACTGGCGGTCGAGACAGGCGAGTTCAGCCATCACCTCCCCATGATCCCGACGCTGCGGCAGATCACGTGGTCGGTGCTCGCCACCGACAAGGTGCGGTTCGTGGGCGAGCCTGTAGCGGCCGTCGTCGCCGACAGCCGTTACATCGCCGAGGACGCCCTCGAGCTCATCGAGGTGGACTACGAGGAGCTCCCGGCGGTCAGCGATGCCGAGGCCGGGCTGGAGGCCGAGGCACCGCTGCTGTACGAGGACTGGGGGGACAACGTCTTCCTGTACATGCCGGGCGCCCACGGCGACGTCGAGGCGGCGTTCGCCAACGCCGACGGGGTGCTGCAGGAGCGGTTCACGCATCACCGCATCAGTGGACTGCCGATGGAGGGCCACGGCGCGCTCGGCGAGTTCGACCCCGCCTCCGGGCGCCTCGAGATGTACGTGTCGACGCAGGTCCCGCACACATTGCGCACGGTCATCTCGGACATCACCGGCCTGAGCGAGGCCAGGGTCAGGGTCGTGGCGCCCGACATGGGCGGTGGCTTCGGGAACAAGGCGCACTTCATGCGCGAGGAGGTGCTGGTGGCGGTGCTGGCGATGCGGGTCCGCCACCCGGTGGTCTGGCAGCAGGACCGCACCGAGAACCTCCTGTCCGGGCTGCACTCGCGCGAGCAGTCACACGAGGTGGAGGTGGCCTACCGCGACGACGGCCGAGTGCTGGGGCTGCGGGCGGACTTCGTCGTGGACGTCGGGTCCCCGGAGTTGTACATCCTGGGGTGCGCGCCGGCGATCGTGACCACGAGCGTCGTACCCAACTGCTACGACCTGGCGGACTACGCCTTCGAGATGCGCTGTGTGGCGACCAACAAGTGTCCGATGGGTGGCTATCGCGGCTACGGCCAGCCGCAGGGCATCTTCTTGATGGAGCGGGTCCTGGACCTCGTGGGCGAGAGGCTCGGTATCGATCCTGTGACGATGCGCCGGCTCAACATGATCCCCGACGAGCCCCGCCCCTACGTGACGGCCACCGGCGCGGTGCTCGACACCGGCAGCTTCGGCGAGCAGCTCACCGAGTTGCTCGAGGCTGCGGGCTACGACGCCGCCTGCGAAGCGCGGGAGGTGGCCAGGTCGCAAGGCCGACTCGTCGGCGTCGGCATCGCCCAGATGGTCGAGCCCACGGCGCCCAACATCCACGCCCTGGCGGGACGCTTCGGTGGCTACGAGATGGCCATGCTGACCGTGCAGCCCGACGGCAGGGTCAACGTGGCGGTCGGCACCAAGTCCCAGGGCCAGGGCCACGAGACGATCTTCGCCAAAGTGGCCGCCGAGGTTCTGGGCATCAGCCCCGACGACGTGGAGGTCACCGACGGCGACACGGCGGCACTGCCTTACGGCACCGGAACGTGGGGGAGCCGATCGGCGGTCATGGGCGGCGGGGCCGTCATCAAGGCCGCCCGGCAGGTGCGCGACAAGATGGCGGCCATCGCCGCGGGGATGCTGGAAGCACCCCCCGATCAGATCGAAACCGCCGACGGGTTCTTCCGCCTGGGGGAGGCGGCGATCCCGTTCGGCCAGATCGCCGCGGCCGCCTATCTCCACACGTTCCTGCTGCCGCCGGGCATGGACCCGGGGTTGTCGGTGGTGGTGGGATACGACCCGGGCAACACCAGCCCCTTCCCCGATGAGCGCGGCAAACTGAACGTGGCCGCCACCTATTCCACCGCCGCCGCGGCCGCTGTCGTCGAGGTCACCGAGGCCACGGGGGTCGTGACGGTGCACGACCTGACCATCGTGCACGACTGTGGGACCGTGATCGACAACGTGATACTGGACGGGCAGATCCACGGCGCTGTCGCGCAGGCTGTGGGGCAGACGTTCTTCGAGGAGATCTGCTACGACGAGAACGGTCAACCGCAGACCTCGACGCTCCTGGACTACATGATCCCAACATTCGGCGATGCGGTTCGCCCGCGTATCGTGCACCGCGAGACGCCCTCGGAGTTGCTCGGCGGCTTCCGGGGGGCCGGGGAGGGGGCGATCATCGTGACGCCGGCGGTGCTCGCCGCGGCGGTGCACGACGCCGTGGCGCCGCTGGGAGTGGCCATCACACAGTCCAACCTGAGCCCCCCGCGCCTGCGCGCCCTGCTGCGGGGGCGTCCGGCTGGCTGAGGAGCGTCCCGGCGCGGCGCAGTGAGGTTGACTCTGTCAAGCCGAACCGCGCTTCTAGGCTGGAACGATGGAGTCGAGATCCTCCGCCGGCGCCCCGACACCGGCGGAGGAGCGTGTCCTGGACGCCGCTGTCGGGCACAGCCACGACACTGTCGACTCGCGCGTGGCCCGTCGTGGGCCGGATCGTCGGCACCTGTTGCTGCCGGCCCTGCATACTCTGCAGGACGGAGTCGGCTGGATCAGCCCGGAAGCGTTGGCCGAGTTGTGCACGCGCCTCGAAGTGCCCCGCGCCGAGGCTTTCGGCGTCGCCACGTTCTACGCGCTGCTGCGCACCGAGGAGGGCCCCCGAACGGTCGCGCACGTCTGTGACGACATCGCCTGCCGGATTCACCCCGACTACCGCGCGCCAGCGGGCCACACGGGGCACCAAGACGGCGTGCCGGTCGGCGTGCACCCCAGCCCGTGCCTCGGCCAGTGTGACCGGGCTCCTGCGGTGTTCGTGCAGCGCGCGGGGCCCGACGGGGCCCGCTGGACCGCCACCGGGTCACTGGCCGGCGCCCTCGAGGGTGAGGGTGCGACGGAACCTGCGCCCCGTGTGGTCTCCGCTGGGCCTGCCTGGCTGACCGGGCGCATCGGGGTCGCGGATCCGGCCAGCCTCGAGGAGTATCGGGCGCATGGCGGGTACCGGGCGTTGCGGATCGCGCTGGAAATGGGACCCGAGGCGGTGCTGCGCGAGATCGCCGACTCGGGTCTCCGGGGCAGGGGAGGAGCCGCCTTCCCGACCGGCGTGAAGTGGCGGGCCGTCGCCGCCTCGGCGCGCCGGGAGCGCTACATCGTGTGCAATGCCGATGAGTCCGAGCCGGGCACGTTCAAGGATCGGGCGTTGCTGGAGGGTGACCCTTTCGCGCTGGTGGAGTCCATGACGATCGCCGGGGTGACCGTGGGCGCCTCGAAGGGCTACGTCTACATCAGGGGCGAGTATCCCACCGCCGAGGATCGGATCGCCGCCGCCATCGACCGGGCGCGTCACGGCGGGCTGCTGGGTGCCGACGTGGCCGGCAGCGGTCTGCGTTTCGACATCGAGGTCCGCCGGGGGGCCGGGGCCTACATCTGCGGTGAGGAGACGGCACTGTTCAACTCACTGGAGGGCTACCGGGGCGAGCCTCGCTCGAAGCCGCCGTTCCCCACCGAGGTGGGGTTGTTCGGGCGGCCCACCGTGGTCAACAACGTCGAGACGCTCCACAACGTGCCGGTGATACTCACCGCCGGCGCGGCTGCGTTCCGCGCGGTTGGCACGGCCGAGAGTCCCGGCACGAAGTTGTTCTCAGTGGCCGGCGACGTGAATCGCGCCGGCGTCTACGAGGTGCCGTTCGGCACGCGCCTGGACGAGTTGCTGGCTCTTGCCGGCGCCCCGGACTCACCCGGGGCGGTGCTACTGGGCGGGGCTGCAGGAGTGTTCGTGTCGCCGGGGGCAGGCGACGTGCCTCTTACCTTCGAGGACGTCGGTGCGGCGGATCTCACGCTCGGTTCGGGCGCGGTCACCGTCTTCGGCGGGGGCACCGACATCGGTGACATCGTCGAGCGGATCACCGCCTTCTTCCGTGATGAGTCCTGCGGGCAGTGTGTGCCGTGCAGGGTGGGCACCGTCCGCCAGAACGAGACGATCGTGCGGTTGCGGGCCGGCTCGGCCCTGCAGGGTGACGACGACCTGCTCGACGACCTGGCAGCGGTGATGAGCGACGCCTCGATCTGCGGGCTGGGCCACACGGCGGCCTCGGCAGTCGGCTCGGCGCTGCGTCTGGGGCTCTTGAACGGGGTCGCCGGTGGAGGGTCGGGGTGAGCGCTCCGGTGCCGGTGGGCATCCCCCGGCGCAAGGTGACGGTGCGCATCGACGGCGCAGAGCGGACCGCGCCCGAAGGCAGCACCATTCTGGACGTCTGCCGCGACGCCGGGGTGGAGGTGCCGACGATCTGCTGGGCGCCGACGATCACGCCGGTCAACGCCTGCCGGGTGTGCGTCGTGGAACTGGAGGGTTCACGCACCCTGGTGCCGGCCTGCTCCCGCCGCGTCGCCGAGGGCATGGAAGTCAGGACCGGCAGCGACCGGGTGCGGCGGTCGCGCCGGATGGTTCTGGAGTTGCTCGCCTCCTCGGTGGACCTCTCCCGTGCCGAGGTGAACATCCTGCGCTGGCTCGAGGAGTACGGGACCGACCCCGAGCGCCACGGTGCCGACCGGCGCCGGGTCGCCGAGCCGGTGAGGCGCCATGATGAGTTGTACGTGCGGGACTACGACCGCTGCGTGCTCTGCTACAAGTGCGTCGACGCCTGCGGCACCGAGGCCCAGTACACCTTCGCCATCGCCGTGGCGGGTCGGGGATTCGATGCCCGCATCTCCACCGAGCACGACGTCGAACTGCCCGAGTCGGCGTGCGTGTACTGCGGCAACTGCATCGGGGTGTGCCCCACGGGAGCGCTCATCTTCACCCGGGAGTTCGACCTGCGGGAGTCGGGCCGGTTCGACCCCGAGGCGCAGTCGATGACCACGACCGTCTGCCCCTACTGCGGCGTCGGCTGCAATCTGGAACTGCACACCCAGGACAACGAGATCTTCCGGGTCACCTCGCCGGATGATCACGAGGTGACCTCCGGGCACCTGTGCATCAAGGGTCGATTCGGATTCGAGTACGCAGGCGGCCGGCGCCGGGGCGGCCGCGCCGGGACGGATGCGGCAACCGGTCGGGATCCGAGCCCGCCCGCGTGACAGGAGCCACCGGCGAGCAGGCTCGCCCGCGGTGGGTCCTGCCCGGTGTCGGCGTCGCCGCCGGTTTCATCGCGGGGCTGTTCGGTGTGGGCGGGGGGATCTTCATTGCCCCCGGTCTGATGCTGCTGGGGGGCTTTCGCCAGCGGGTGGCGCACGGCACCTCGCTCGCCACCTCCGCCCTCTTCGCCGCCGCAGGCGTTGTCGCCTACGCGCTGAACGAGGCGGTGGACGTCGTCGCCGCGTCCCTGATCTTCGCCGGCTCCGGACTCGGCGTGCTTGCGGGAGTGGAGCTGCTCAACCGGGTGCAAGTCCGCACGCTGCGGGTGGCCTTCGTCATGCTCCTGGCGGTCACTGCGGGGCGCATGCTGGCCGGCGCTCCCGAGGCCTCCGGCGAACTCTCGCTGACTGTTGCTGTGGCGTTCGGTCTCGTGGGGTGTGGCGTGCTGGTCGGATTGGTGGCGGGTCTCATGGGCGTGGGAGGAGGCGTGATCGTGGTTCCAGCGCTCGTGTTGCTCTTCGAACTGGGCGACGTGACCGCCAAGGGAACGTCGTTGCTGGTCGTGCTTCCGACCGCAATCGTCGGGACGCTGCGCAATATGCGCCACGACAATGTCGACCTGCGCGGCGCGCTGGTGATCGGGGCGGGGGGCATGCTGTCGGCGTTCGGAGGCGGGCTGCTGGCGGGTGTGATCCCCTCGGCGGTCTCGGGGAGGCTCTTTGCCGGCTTGCTCATAGTGATTGCGCTGCGCATGATTCGCGACATGCTCCGGGAGCCCGGTCAGCCGGGCCGCCGTTCGAAGCGCTGGGGGGACCCCGGCTCCGGCCCGCCGCCCGCCGGCGGTGACAGCGGTAGGATCTCCTAGGTGCGCGCTGTCGTTCTGGCCGGTTACGGCGGTCCCGAAGTACTCCGGCTGGCAGACGTTGAACCGCCGGTCCCCGGGCCCGACGAGATACTCGTGGACGTCGTCTCGACGGCCCTCAACCGTGCCGACGTGCTCCAGCGGATGGGGCGGTATCCGGGGCCGGAGGCCACCGTCGAGATCCTGGGACTCGAGTACGCAGGGCGGGTCGCGGCGGTCGGGGCCCGGGTGCGGGATCTCGTCGCCGGGGACGCGGTCATGGGTCTGGTCAACGGCGGCGCGTACGCCGAGCAACTCGTCACACACGAACGCATGGCCCTGCGGCCACCAGCGGGTCCGGCGCTGGCGGACGCGGCGGCCATTCCCGAGGTGTGGATCACCGCATGGGACGCGCTGGTCTGCCAGGGCGGCCTGACCTCGGGTCGTGTTGCGCTCGTGCACGGCGCCGGTTCGGGTGTTGGGACCGCGGCGATCCAGATCGCCAAGGCGCTGGGGGCGGTGGTGGTGGCGACCGCTTCGGCACCAAAGGTGGCGGGTTGCCGCGAACTCGGGGCCGATCTGGCGATCGACTACCGCAGTGGGGACTTCGTGGAGGCCACACACGACCTGACCTCCGGGCGCGGTGCCGATGTCATCGTCGACATCGTCGGGGGGGACTATCTGGCTCGCAACCTGGCGGCGCTGGCGGTGCGCGGCACGATCGTGCAGGTGGGGCTGCTGGGAGCCGGCGAGGCGACCATCCCACTGCGACGCCTCATGGCCAAGCGTGCCCAACTTGTCGGTACCGTGCTACGGGCACGTCCGCTGGAAGAGAAGATCGCTCTCAGCAGGCGATTCGCGACCGAGGTCCTCCCGCTCTTCGAGTCGGGCCGGCTCCGGACGGTTATTGACCGGCGCTATGCCATCGACGAAGTTGCCGACGCGCACAACTACATGCAATCCAACGCGAACTTCGGTAAAATCCTGCTCGACGTTGCGATGCCGGGTGAGGTCGACGGTGCCCTCTGAGCCGGCCGAAGCGGCCTGCCGCCCCCGGTGCCAGGACATCCACTAACATCACGTTCGTTGGTTTCTGTTTCCAGGTAGGCGGACAGCTTGCTACAAGGTGCTACGGCGCTTCGTCTCCGTATTGCAGCGCATTGCACCAGCGGGGATGGGAACGGTAAGAAGTTGTGAGGATCACGAAAATGGTAGAGTCGGATATCGATTGGCTCAGTACTGAAGACACCGCGAGGCGCCTCGGCCTTACGACCAGGACGATTTACAGGTTTGTCGACATCGGTGGGCTTCCCGCGTATCGCTTCGGTCGCGTTTTCCGGTTCAAGGCGAGCGACGTGGATGCCTTCATCGAGCAGTCTCGTGTCGAGCCGGGCACCCTGAAGCATCTGTATCCCGATCCGATTCCCGCGCAGGCCCCCAGCGCAGGCGAGGAAGAGTCGTCACCGGAGAGCTAGTCGCTTGCCCGACATCGATACGGACGGCGCGCTGACCGGTCCCCACTCCGAGTTGCAAGCGGGAAACCGGCCGCTCCGTCCGATCTGCTTTGTCCCCCGAGACTGAGCAACCCGTGAGCCGGGCTCGGGTCACGATCCCCGGCAATCACCTGCTGCCCACTCTGCTCGGGCCGGCCGACCGCCATCTGCGGCTGCTGGAGGCCGCATTCCCCCAGACCGGCATCCACGCGCGCGGCAACGAGGTTACCGTCACCGGCCCCGAGGCCCAGAGCGTGGCGCGGGTGCTGGAAGAATTGATCACACTCGTTCGCCAGGGACACCCGGTGGACTCGCGATCGGTGGTGCACGTCATAGACCTTGTGGCCGCCGACGAGAGCCCCAGCGAGGTGCTGAGCGACGAGGTGCTCCGCCACGCCCGCGGGACGGCTGTGCGACCGCGCTCGCGCGGCCAGAAGGCCTACGTCGACGCCATCCGCTCCGCCACTGTGACCTTCGCCATCGGTCCGGCCGGGACGGGCAAGACCTGGCTGGCCGTCGCGTCAGGGATCGCTGCGCTGCAGGCACGCGAGGTGGAGCGGATCATTCTCACCCGTCCCGCCGTCGAAGCCGGCGAGCGACTGGGGTTCCTCCCGGGTGATGTCGCCGCCAAGGTGGATCCGTACCTCCGGCCGCTCTACGACGCCCTGCACGACATGCTGGACCTGCAGGGGGTGCAGCGGCTCCTGGAACAGGAGGTCGTGGAGGTGGCACCGCTCGCATTCATGCGCGGCCGGACACTGAACCGGAGTTTCATCATCCTCGACGAAGCGCAGAACACCACGCCCCAACAGATGAAGATGTTCCTCACCCGGATCGGGTTCGGTTCCCAGGCCGTGATCACCGGTGACGTCACCCAGGTGGACGTTGCCGGCGGTCGCAGCGGTCTCGACGGGTTGGAGACGCTGCTGGCCGGTATCGAGGGTGTCCGCTTCGTGTATCTGAGCAGCAGGGACGTCGTCCGACATCCCATCGTGACCGACATTGTGAACGCCTACGACAAGGCCAGCAGCGAGACGGGCGGCGAGCCCGTGCGGGGCCGGTAGGGGTGACCGAGGAGGGGCCGGCGGACTCGCCGGGTGGCCGGAGGGCGGACTCGCCGGCCGAACGGTTGCCGACGGGGCACCCCGATGAAGAGCCGAGACCTCCTCGGCGGGTCGTACACGGGCCCGTCGCCGTCGAAGCGGTCGACCGGCACGGCGGCGCCGACGCTGCCGGACCCGAGGCGCTCGACCTAAACCGGTGGGGCCTGCTGGCGGCGTCGGTTGCTCACAGTGAAGGTGTCCGGCGTCCGGCCGAATTGGGTCTGGCTTTCGTGGGCGAGTCCGAGATTGCCGCATTGGCGTCGGTGTGGCTCCACAGCGACCATCCGACCGACGTACTGGCGTTCCCAGTGGAGGCGAGCGCACGCCGCTCACTGCGGAGGGCTCCGGTGGGAGATCCCCCTCTGCTGATCGGCGATGTCGTCGTCTGCCCGCAGGTCGCGGCCCGCCAGGCGGACGAGGCGGGGCACGCGCCGGCCGATGAGCTGGCACTGCTCATCGTGCACGGCGTCCTGCACCTGCTTGGGCACGACCACGCCGGCCCGGTGGAATCCCTCAAGATGAAGCGGCGCACGCGGACGCTGCTTGCCCGGTTCCACCGACCCGGCCGGGAACGTACCGCGGCGCCGGCCGCAGGCTCCCGGCGGGTGGGCTGAGCGGTGCCCGAGGCTCCGGCCATCGCTGCGGTGGCGGTCCTGACCCTGTGCGCGGTCGTGCTGTCGGCCGCCGAGACGAGCCTCACCCGGTTGCGCCGGAGCCAGGCCAAGGTGCTGATCGAGGAGGAACCCACCGGGACCAGCCCACTGGGTTGGCTTCTCGAGCGGCGCCGGCGGGTCCTCGGCTTGGTGCTGGGACTGGTCCTGGCTTGCCACCTGGGGGTTGCCACGCTCGTTGCGTTCCTGGTGCAGCGACGCTGGGGAGCCGGAGCGCTGGGTATCGCCTTCGCGATCGAGCTCGTGGTGCTCTACGTCGCCATCGGCGTCGGTGCGAAGTCCCTGGCCATGCGCCAGCCCGAGAGGGTGGCGCGCCTGGTCGCCCCGTTCCTGCGGATCCTGGTGGTGTTCACGCCGCTGCGACTGCTCATCGGGTTTCGGGAGCGGGCGGGGAGATTCGGTCCGAGCGAGCGCGACGAGCCCGAAGGGGTATCGGAGGAGGAGTTGCTGGCCGTCGCCGAACTGGCGGCCGCCGATGAGAGCATCGAAGCCGAGGAGCACCGTCTCATCGAGTCGGTGATCTCCTTCGGCGACACCATCGCCCGGGAGGTCATGGTGCCGCGGACCGACATGGTGGCGATCGCGAGCACGTTCAGCGTTGCCGAAGCGCTCGAGGTGGCCTTGTTCAACGGGCTCACCCGTATCCCGGTCTACGGCGAGGGAATCGACGACATCGTTGGGTTGGCGCACGTGCGAGACCTCATCGCGGCGGTGCGCGATGAGGGCGACGACCGGCCCGTCGGAGAGGTGATGCGCGAGGTCGGCTTCGTTCCCGACACCAAACGGATCGCCGAATTGCTTGCGGAGATGCAGGGGGGCCGCTCGCATCTCGTGATCGTGATCGACGAGTTCGGCGGCACCGCGGGCCTGGTGACCCTGGAGGACCTGCTCGAGGAGATGGTGGGGGAGATCACCGACGAGTTCGACGTGGAGCACGCTCTCGTGGAGAAGCTGGGTGACGGCAGTTTCCGGGCGAGTGGCCGCGTCCCGCTCAGCGAGCTGTCAGAAGCACTCGAGGCGGAGTTGCCCTCGGGCCGCTGGAGCACCGTGGGAGGGCTGATCTTCACCCTGCTGGGGCGGGTTCCCGAGGAGGGCGAGAGCCTCGACGTGAACGGCCACCGCTTTCTCGTGGAACGGGTGCAGCGGCGCCGCATCGCCCGCGTCCTCGTGACCGAACTCGACGGCGGGACGCCGGCGTGAGCCACCAGGGGGATCTCCGGTCGGGATTCGTGACGCTGGTCGGCCGGCCGAACGTCGGCAAGTCGACGCTGCTGAACCGGCTCTGCGGCACGAAGGTATCCATCGTCAGCGACAAACCGCAGACCACCCGGCGCGCCGTTCACGGGGTGCTGCACCGCGCCGGCGTACAGGTCGTCTTCGTGGACACGCCCGGCATCGGCAAGCCGCGCACGGCCCTGGGGACTCGGCTGAACGCCACCGCCACCGGCGCGCTCGGCGATGTCGACGTGGCCTGCCTGGTGGTCGACGCGACCAGGCGATTCGGCCCCGGCGACCGGTTCGTGGCCGACAGGCTTCCCGCCACCGGAGTTGTCGTGGTGAACAAGATCGACGCCGCCTCACCGGCGCGCGTGCTGGAGCAACTGGCGCGTGTGTCCGAAGTGCCTGCGGAGGCGTACTTCCCGCTGTCGGCGCGAACAGGGGAGGGACTCGAGGCGTTCGAGGAGCACCTGCTGGGGCGGATGCCGCCGGGCCCGCCGTACTACCCCGAGGGCATGGTGAGCGCGCTGGCTGACGAGGTGGTGGTGGCGGAGCTGGTGCGGGAGCAACTCCTCGCCCTCATGCGGGAGGAGTTGCCGTACGCCATCGCCACCCGCGTCACCGAGTGGGACTGGCCGCGCATCCGCTGCGAGATTCTCGTGGAGCGAGAGTCGCAGCGGCGCATCGTCATCGGCCACCGCGGCTCGGTGCTGAAGCACGTGGGAACCGAGGTGCGCCGGCAACTACCCCCCGGCGCCTACCTCGACCTGCACGTAGCGGTGGATCCCAACTGGCAGGACCGCCCGGGTGCCGTGGAGCGCTACTGCAGTTGAGGGAGTGCCATGGGCGCGCCGGCCTGTGCGCTCAGAGTGAGGCCAGGAATTCGAGCACCTCGTCGCGGTTGGTGGTCCGCCGCAGCGGAGGCACCTCTTCGAGCAGTTCGGTCCGGTAACGGGCGGTGGCCAGACGGCGGTCCAGCACCGCGACCACACCCCGGTCGGTTGCCGAGCGGATGAGCCGTCCGGCACCCTGCGCCAGCAGGATGCCGGCTCGCCGCAGGTCCACCAGCCGGAACGCGTCATCGCCGATGTGCTCCCGCCGGGCCGCCAGCAGCGGATCATCGGGGCGGGGAAACGGCAGCCGGTCCAGGGTCACGAGCGTCAATGCCGGTCCGGGTACGTCCACTCCCTGCCAGAAGCCGATGGTGGCGAACAGGCAGGTGGCATCGTCGGCGGCGAATCGCTCGAGGAGTTGCGGCGGTGGGAGGTCACCCTGACGCAGCAGCGGCCAACGCAGGCGCTGCCGGAGAGCGCCGGCTGCGGTGGTGAGCATGCGATGGCTGGTGAACAGGGCCAGGGTGCGTCCCTGGGCGGCGTTGACGAGTGCCTCGAGCTCGGTGATCGCCGCCCCCGTGAACTCCGGAGAGTCGCGCGGCGGGAGGCGGGCGGCGCAGTAGAGCAGTCCCGCCCACCGGTAGTCGAACGGACTGCCCACGTCCAGATGCCGGTAGTCGTCGGTTTCGAGGCCCAGTGCGGCGGGTGTGGTGGCCCCCAGCGTGGCGGAGGTCATCACGACGGTCCGCTCCTCGAAGAGAGGTGTGCGCAGGAGCCCGCCGACCTCCAGATGGGCGAGGCGCAGTTCGGGAGCGTTCGCGGCGCCCTCCACGAATGCCACCGTGCCGTCGGGTTGCGCCAGCAGCGCGGCAACGGCTTCGCTCAGCGCCGACACCTCTCCGAGCGCCCGCAGCCGTTGCGCCTCGGCGTCGTCGTCGCCGGGCTGCGTGGCGCGCAACTCGGCGCCGGCAGCCGCCAGGCGGCTTCCCGCCAGGGCGAGTGCCTCGGTGAGCGCGGGTGGACCGTCGGCGGGCAGTCGCCTGCCGTGGTGTTCCTGGAGGATCTCGGCGATGCGCCGGCCGGAGTTCGCCAGGGGGGCTCCCGCCCGGGCGATCACGGCGTTCACCTCCTGGCCGGCGTTGCGCAGGTTGCGCTCGCCGAGGGTGACTCCGGCGATGGCGCTGACGGTGTCGTGGAACTGGTGGGCCTCGTCGACGACCACCAGATCGTGAGGAGGAAGCAGGGGAGTGCCCAGCAGGTGCAGGACCAGCAGGTGCGTGTTGACGACGACGATGTCGGCGCGGTCGGCCCGTTCCCGGGCGGCCTCGGCGAAGCAGGCTCCGCCCTGCGGGCAGCGCGTGCGACCGGGGCACTGCGTGGAGGTGACGCTGAGGCGCTCCCAGAGTCCCGGCGGCAGTTCCCAGTCGACGTCGGTTCGTTCGCCGGTCCCGGACACCTCGGACCAGGCGAGCAGTCGCGCCAAGTCTTCACCGGCGGCGAGCGCGGGTGCCCCGCCGGCACCGCCCCGGCGATCGCCACCGGTCGACGGACCGTTGGCCGCGCCCGGATTTCCCAGTTCGAGTTGGACTCCTGTCCGGGTTGCCTCAGCGACGAGTTGCCGGCAGATGTAGTTCGAGCGTCCCTTCAGCACCGCCCAGCGGAACGGCCGCTCACCGGGACGGAGTTGCCGCGTCCGGGCCAGCGCCGCCAGGAAGGGCAACTCCTTGGTCGCGAGTTGATCCTGCAGCGCCTTGGTGGCTGTGGCGACGATCACTCGGCGGCCGGTCAGGACCGCAGGGATCAGGTAGGCCAGCGACTTGCCGGTCCCGGTGCCTGCGGCGACCGCCAGATGACGGTCGTTCTCGAAGGCGCCGGCGATGGCCGCGGTCATCTGCTCCTGACCCGGGCGGTGCTCACCGGCCTCGCCGAGCGCCCCTGTCGCCGCTGCCAGCAGGGCGAGGCTCCGCTCGGTGAGACTCACCCCCGCAGGGTACCGCTCGCCTCGCGGCCGAGCGGGGTTCACGGCCCTCGCCGCAGTCCGTTGTGATTGCGACTCCGGTCCGAGCGGTGCCGGCACGGGCCGCAGTGAGGCGCGTCTTGCTGGAGCGGGGGCACCCAAGCGGCGCGGTGACTGCTACAAATGAAGCTGAGAATTGGCGCTGTGCCGACTTGTCCACCAGGTATCCCATGAGCGTTCCCGCTGTTGATCTCTCCGCCGTCCCGGCGCACGTGGCCTGCGTCATGGATGGCAACGGGCGCTGGGCGGCGCGGCGCGGCCTGCCACGCACCGCCGGACACGAGGCCGGGTTGGACGCGCTGTTCGATGCCGTCGACGGGGCATTGGAGATCGGTGTGCGGTGGCTGACCGTCTACGCCTTCTCGACGGAGAACTGGACTCGACCCCGCGACGAGGTGCGCTTCCTGCTGGACTTCAACCGCTCGATCCTGGCGGCGCGGCGCGACGAGATGCACGAGCGGGGAGTGCGGCTGCGGTTCATCGGCGGGAGGGACAGCCGCCTCGCCCGGAGCCTGCTTGCCGAGATGGACGCGGCAGCCGAACTCACCGCCGGAAACAGGCGACTCACCTTGACCGTGGCGTTCAACTACGGCGGCCGCGCGGACCTGACCGAGGCGGTGCGCACGATCGTGGCGTCAGGGGCGCGGCCCCGTGCGATCACCGAGGAGACCATCCGCGCCAATCTGGCCACCTCCGACATGCCCGATCCCGACGTGGTTATTCGCACCTCGGGCGAGTACCGCCTCTCCAACTTCCTGCTCTGGCAGGCGGCCTACAGCGAGTTGGTGTTCCTCGACGTGCTGTGGCCGGACTTCAACCGCTCCCACCTGTTCGAGGCGGTTGCCGAGTACCAGCGACGCGAGCGGCGCTTCGGAGGAGTGGACCAGTGAGTGCCGGCCGGGGCTCGCTGCCGCAGGCCGCGCCGTGAGCGCTCCCGACTGGACCGGGCCGTACCGTGATCGGGCGGTGGTGCTGCGCACCTACCGGCTCGGCGAAGCGGACCGCATCATCGTCCTCCTGGGGCGTGATCACGGCAAGATCCGGGGTGTGGCGAAGGGGGTGCGCCGCACGCGCAGCCGCTTCGGGTCGCGTCTGGAGCCGGCGAGTCACGTGGAAATCTCGCTGTGGCGCGGGCGGGGAGAGCTGGACACCATTACCGGTGCGGACAGCGCGGGCGACATCGAACAGTTGAGCGCCCTCCGGGAGGATCTGGCGCTCTTCGGTCGGGCGATGGCGATGCTGGAGGCCGTCGACCGGTTGACGCTGGAACGGACGCCGGTTCCGGAGCTCTACGAGCGGTTGTTGCGTGGGCTGGGTTCGTTGGTGACCCACCCCTCTACGCTGAGCGTGGGCGCATTCCTGTGGCGCCTGGCGCAGCTCGAAGGAGTGGCGCCGGATGTCGGTGGCTGTGTGCACTGCGACTCCGGTGTCGAACTTGTCGCACTCGACCTCGCCCACGGTGGCTTGACCTGTCGGCGCTGCCGGCCGGTTGCGGCGCCCGCAGTGGACGTCGAGACCATCGCCGTGCTGCGGGAGATCCTGGGGGGGCAACTCGCCGAGGCGCTGGCGCGGCCGGCCTCGCCTGCCACCGATGCCGTGGAGCGGCTCGGCGTGGCGGTGCTGGAGCAGCACACCGAGCGGCGCCTGCGCGTGCCGCCTCTGCTCGGCGCCGTTGGTGGTGTGCCCGACAGCGACGCCGAGGCGAGGGGGCGCCGGCCCCACCGGTAGCCTGCGGGCGTGGTCGAAACAGCACCTCCGGAGTCCACCGTCGATGTCCCGGTGGCCGATACCGATCCCAGCGGGGACGGTGAACGCCTCGACGCCGTCGTGAACCTGTGTAAGCGGCGCGGCTTCGTCTTCCGGTCGGCGGAGATCTACGGAGGATTCCGGTCCACCTACGACTACGGACCGGTCGGCGCTCTCATGCTGCGCAACGTGAAGGACGCTTGGTGGCGCGCCATGGTGCAGATGCGCCCGGACGTGGTGGGGATCGACGCCGCCATCCTCTCGCCGCCGGCGATCTGGGAGGCCTCGGGCCATCTGGAGAGCTTCACCGACCCGCTGGTGGAGTGCCGCGAGTGCGGGCATCGCCACCGGGAGGATCAGCTGGAGGATCCGGAGCGCTGCCCGGAGTGCGGCTCGACGGGGGCCCTCAGCGAGCCTCGCCAGTTCAACCTCATGTTCCGGACCCACGCCGGACCGGTCGTCGAGACGGGAGCCGAGGTCTACCTGCGACCCGAGACCGCCCAAGGCATGTTCGTGAACTTCGCCAACGTGCAGCGGGCGTGCCGGCTGCGGCCCCCGTTCGGCATCGCGCAGATCGGCAAGTCCTTCCGCAACGAGATCACCCCCGGGAACTTCATCTTCCGCACGCGGGAGTTCGAGCAGATGGAGTTGGAGTTCTTCGTGCCTCCCGACGAGGCCTCCCGCTGGTACGAGTACTGGTGCGCCGAGCGGCTGGGTTGGTATGTGGACCTGGGAATCCCCGAGCACCTGCTGCGTCTGCGCCCCCACGGGCCCGACGAGCGCAGTCACTACTCCGACGCCACCTCCGACGTGGAGTTCCGTTACCCCTGGGGCTGGGGGGAACTGGAGGGTGTGGCGAACCGAACCGACTACGACCTGCGCCGTCACGCCGAGCACTCCGGGGAGAAGTTGGAGTACTTCGATCCCGCTTCGGGGGAGCGCTACGTGCCGCACGTGATCGAGCCCGCAGCGGGGGCGACCCGGGCGCTGATGGCCTTCCTGCTGGCGGCCTATGACACCGAGGAGGTGCGCGGCGAGACCCGGACCGTGCTCCGCCTGCATCACCGCTTGGCCCCTTACCAGGTGGCGGTGTTGCCCCTGTCGAAGAAGGAGCATCTCACCGAGCGCTCACGGGAGGTGCTGGACCGCCTGACGCCACACTGGATGGTGGACTTCGATGTGACGCAGTCCATCGGCCGTCGCTACCGCCGCCAGGACGAGTTGGGCACCCCGTACTGCGTGACGATCGACTTCGACACGCTGGGGGACGGCGCGGTCACCGTGCGGGAGCGGGACTCGATGGCGCAGGACCGCTTGGCGATTGACGACCTGGTGGGGTACCTGCACGAACGGCTCGCCCGCTGAGTCCGCCGGGCCGCGGCGGGCCGGCGGCCCTCCGCGGCGAAAATGACGGCTGGTAACTTGCCCCCATGACCGCTGCCCGCACATCGCCGGCCGCTGTCGTCGCGGCTGCCGGTACCGGCGAGGGCTGACCATGGGCATTGTCTCCGAGGACGTGGTCCGTGTCCGCGAGGCGACCGACATCGTCGGGCTCATCAGCAACACCGTGGCCCTCCGCAAGGCCGGGCGGCGCTGGCAGGGGCTCTGCCCGTTCCACTCCGAGAAGAGCCCCTCGTTCTCGGTGAACGCCGAGGAGGGCCTCTACTACTGTTTCGGCTGCGGTGCCTCGGGCGACGCCATCACCTTCGTGCGCCAGACCGAGGGCCTCGACTTCGTCGCCGGCGTGGAGGTCCTCGCCGCCCGCGCCGGCATCACCCTGCACTACGACAGCAAGGGAGAGGCGGCGCAGCACGGGCGACGCCGGAAGTTGACCGAGCTGGTGGCCGCGGCGGTCGAGTGGTACCACGAGCGGCTGTTGGGGCACGCGGACGCAGGCGGTGCGCGCGGCTACCTGCGCTCCCGCGGCCTGACCGGCGACGAGGTTCGGAAATTCAAGGTGGGTTGGGCACCGTCCGGTTGGGACTCGCTCTGCGCGGCGCTGCGCTCGAAGGCCTCGGCGGAGGACCTGACCAAGACCGGCCTGGCCGTGGTGAGTTCACGCGGCGGGCTCATCGACAACTTCCGCGGCCGGGTGCTATTCCCGGTCTTCGACGCGCGCGGCGACGCGGTGGGGTTCGGCGGTCGGATCCTGCCCGACGCCGGTGACCGGCCCGGACCCAAGTACAAGAACACACCCGAGTCCCCGCTCTACGCCAAGAGCCGCCTTCTCTACGGTCTGAACTGGGCCAAGGATGCCATGGTGCGCGCCGGCGAGGTGATCGTCTGCGAGGGCTACACCGACGTGATCGGGCTACACGCCGCCGAATTGCCGCAGGCTGTCGCCACCTGCGGGACCTCACTCACCGAGGATCACGTCAAGACCATGCGGCGGTTCTGCGACCGCATCGTGCTGGCCTTCGACGCCGATGCTGCGGGCTCCGCTGCGGCCGAGCGGATCTACCAGTGGGAGAGCACCCATCAACTCGACGTGTACGTGGCCGACCTGCCGCCGGGCGCCGATCCCGACGACCTGGCGCGCCGGGATCCCCAGGACCTGCGCGAGCGGGTGTCGGGGGCGCAACCATTCCTGGAGTACCGGGTCAACCGTGCGCTGGGACGGGGAAACATGAGCACCGCCGAGGGCAGGGTTCGCGCCGCCGAAGCCACCTTCGCAGTCATTGAGGAGCATCCGAGCGAGCTCGTGCGGGACGAATACCTCATGGCGGTGGCGGCGCCCGACAAGCTGGACCTGAATGAGGATCGACTCCGCCATGCTGTGGCGGAATGGCGTCGCAAGCGGCGGCTCGGTGTCGAGTTGCAGGCACCGGCGGCGGAACCGTCCTCGCCGGCCGGGCCGACGATCGAAGAGCAGATCCTCCTGCTGCGGGTGCATGCAGGAGAGAAGTTGCCCGCCTGGGTGACCGCTCGGTTCTTCGCCTCGGAACTCCACGGCGCGATCTTCGGCCTCGTTGCCGACGGCGCACCGCTGGTAGAACTGGCCGGAGTGGCCCAGGGTGAGGCCGCGGCCTCCCTGGCGAGGCTGTCGGTATGGGAGGCACCCGACCATGCCGACCACGTGATCGGGCGGTTCGCATTCGACGCCGCGTCCCGCTGGATACGTGAAGCCAGCCGGGCGGCGCGTACCGCCGGTGACGCGAGCTTCGGTCCGCGCCTGGCGGAGGTGCAACTCACCCGTGCCGAGTTGCGCGAGCAGAACTGGTCCGCCGAGGTCGCAGAGCGTTTGGCGGGGCTGCTGATCGAGAACCTGCCCGGTACCGAGCCGCGAGCGCCGCTTCCAACCGGTCCATCGGGGGGCCTCGCCGGCAAGCCGCCGGAGGCCCTGTCCGCCGCCGATGAAGAGCGCTTCTACGAGGACTTGCCGATCTCGAGTAGCGATGAGGGGTTCACGCCGGACGGACCCGTCCCCGGAGACTCCCGCCGATGACCGAGGGGTTCACCACCTACCTCGACGGCATCGGCCGCGTCGCGCCGCTGAGCGCCGAGCAGGAGTGTGAGTTGGGCCGCAAGGTGCAGGAGGGGCTGGCTGCCCAGGCGATCCTGGATGGCGACGGGGAACCGGAGGGAGCGCGCCGGCCCGGTCTTCGGCGCAAGGTGCGGGAGGGCGAGGCGGCGCGGTGCCGTCTCACCGAGGCGAACTTGCGCCTCGTCGTCTACCTCGCCCGCGGCTACCAGGGGCGAGGGGTCCCGTTCGCCGATCTCGTCCAGGAGGGGAACGTGGGGCTCATGGCGGCGGCGGCGAGATTCCAGCCGGACAAGGGTTGGCGGTTCTCGACCTATGCGGGATCGTGGATCCGCAGCGCCATGCTCCGCGCCATCAAGAGCCAGGGAGGGGTCGTGCGAATGCCGTCGCATCTGGCGGCCGCCGCGACGCAGATCTACCGGGCGGAGCAGGAGTTGGAGCGAGAGAATCACCGCCCGCCGACGGTTGCCGAGGTGGCGCATCGATGTGGGATCTCCGAGGACCACGTGGCGCAGGTACGCGAGCTGCGCGCCTCGCCCGTCTCATTGGAGTCGCCGGTCGGCGAGGACACGTCACTGGGAGAGGTGCTCTCGGACGGCTCGGAGGTAGGCCCTGACGACGTGGTGATCCGACGGCTGCACAGCGCCGCAGTGCGCGAGGCGGCCACCGAGGCGCTCGCCGCAGTGGAGGACGAACGCGTGCGCCGGCTGCTGCGCCTGCGCTTCGGGCTCGTGGACGGCCGCATCCGCACCCTCGCCGAACTGAGCGGCCAATTCGGCGTCACGAAGGAGCGGCTCCGGTTGATCGAGGCCCGGACGCTGGCCCGGTTGCGCCGCAGCGGTCTGGGGACCGAACTCCGGGAACTCATGGAAGAATCCTGAGTCCTCCCGCTGGTATCATCGAAGCCCGATCCGGGGTAGCTCAGTTGGCAGAGCGCCGGCCTGTTAAGCCGTTTGTCGTGGGTTCGAGCCCCACCCCCGGAGCTGCCGGAACAGCCCGCGACACGCGGCGCGGCATCACCCGGGGGCTAGGTTTTCGCCGGGCTCGTAGCTCAGTGGTCAGAGCAGACGACTCATAATCGTTTGGTCGTGGGTTCGATCCCCACCGAGCCCACTCTCAGGGGCGCGAGTCCCGCTGTGCGACCGCTCCGGGCAGGCTCACTCGCCCAGCCAGGCGGGTGCCCGGTCGTGCAGGTAGCGGGTGACGCTCCCGATCAGGCCGAACGTCTCGTCCAGAAAATCGTGCTCGCCAACCAGATGCGCCAGCGGGACCGACCGCTCCGACTCCACGTGCACCGACCTGGCGACATCGTCGGTGACCGTGGCGATGGTGTCCGCCGCCCAGACGTGCAGGGGCAGCGCCGTGCCGCCGATGGCGGAGAGTTCGGTGGCCAACTCCAGGAGGTTGGGGCTGTTCGGCAGCGGCGGCATCCGCCAGTGGAAACGAAGCAGCAGGTCGAACCCTTCCTCGGGCCACTCGGCGTCGTCGGGCAGCTTGTTCACCTCGTCCTCGAATGCGATCTGTACCCGCGGGTCCAAGTCGGCGACGATGTGCAGCTCCAGGGGCCCGTCGCAGTCGTAATCCGGGTGGAGATGGATCTCCCACCATTGCCGTCCGGTGGTGACGTCGATGCAGTGATGATCCTCGTGGTAGTGGAACCCCCCGTCAGCGGCGTGGAACTTGAGATCGGTGACGAACCCGGGAAAGTCAACGACGGACAATGGACGGCTCCTCCGCGTTCGGGGTCACTGGTGTCGGGGCGGAACCACCCTACCCGTCGGCGATGTCGACCTGAGTGCCGAGAGTCGACCTAGCGTGACACTCATCGCGCCCGAGGACCTGCTGTCGCTGTTCGAGGAGACCGCCCGCTCGGTGGCGGCTGCTCTGGAGTCTCTGGCTGACTGGGGTTTGGCGGGGACGCGTCCCGGCCAGCACCGTTCCGACATCGCCGCCGACGAGGTGGCGACCGGAGCGCTGCTCGACGCCGGCCTGGGGGTGTGCAGCGAGGAGTCCGGCCTGCAGGGCACCGATCGTGCCGTGATCGTCGTCGTCGACCCACTCGACGGATCAACGAACGCGGCTCAGGGCATCCCCTGGTACGCCACGAGTTTCTGCGCGGTCGACGACTCCGGGGCGCTGGCCGCGCTGGTGGTCAACCTGGCTTCCGGCGAGCGCTACAGCGCGATCCGCGGTGGTGGGGCCTACCGGGACCGCCGGCCGATACGGCCATCGCAGGTCGGCAGCCTGCCCGAGGCGGTCATCGGTCTGTCCGGCTACCCGTCACGACACCTGCGCTGGCGCCAGTACCGAGCCCTCGGCGCGGCCGCGCTGGATCTGTGCGCGGTGGCCGACGGGCGCCTCGACGGCTTCGTGGACTGCCACTCGCACGGACCGTGGGACTACCTGGGGGCCATGCTGGTCTGCCGGGAGGCCGGCGCCCACGTGGTCGACGCCGCCGGCAGGGATCTCACGACGACCGATCCGGGGGCTCGCCGCAGCTTGCTGGCGGCGGCCGGGGAGGGCCTGCTGGGCGACCTGTGCGCGGCCTGTGCCGGGTAGTCTGCGGTTCCGGGCGCTTAGCTCAGTTGGTTCAGAGCACTTCCCTTACAAGGAAGGGGTCGGCGGTTCGAGTCCGCCAGCGCCCACCGGATCCGTCGAAGCAGGCTGTGGTGGAGGGAGCGGGCCTGGGACTGTTGGAGCAGCCGGGATCAGCGAGATTCTCTCCAGACCCGCCATCCCCTCCGAAGGACGACTTGGTCGCGACTTCAAGTGTATACCCGTTGAGGTCCGTCCGGCCAATCGGCCCGCCAATCGGCCCGCCAATCGGCCGGACGGCGGGACCGGACGGCGGGATCCGGGTCCTCGGTTGTGGCCGATGTCACACGTCCGGCAGCAGCGCCGCGACGCGGCCCGACTAGCCTGCTTGCCAGAATCTGCCGTGCCAACGGCATAACAGTTCACCCCGGGCACCCCCCCTGCCACGGCGGTGAGCGGACGCCCCGTCGAAGTCCCCCCCTCGGCGGGGCGTCGTCCCTTTTCGGCCCCCGGTTGACGGGTGTCCTTGAGCGCCCCGGCCGGTCTCGTTTAGGGTCACGCGTGGACATGGCAGAACACAGGCGAGAACCAAGCGGCGAGTCGTGAACCCTCTGGAACACCTCCTGGAACTCCAGGCTCACGACACTCGCATTGCGCAACTCGAGCACCGCCACGCCCAATTGCCCGAACGGGTGGAGTTGCGCCGACTCGAGCGCCAGGCAGAGGAAGTCGACGAGCGGATCGAGGCGGCCGGGCAACATCACTCGGAGTTGGAACGGCACCAGCGACGCTACGACGACGATCTGGCGTCGGTGCTGGCCAAGCGGGACCGCGAGAGGAACCTTCTCTACTCCGGTGACGTCACGGCGATCCGCGAGCTGCAGGGCCTCGAGGAGGAGGTGGCGGCTCTCGGGAGGCGTCAGCGCGTGGTGGAGGACAAGCTGCTGGAGGTGATGGAGGACCTCGAAGCGGCGTCGGCGGAGCTTGGGGCTCTTCGCGGGGCCAGGGAGGAGTTCGCGAGGGGCATCGATGCGATGACCGGGCAACTCGGTGAGGCGGCCGCCGAGATCGACGCCGAACTCGAGGGGGTCCGCCTGGCCCGCGCCGCGGCCGGCGCGGAGATCGACGCCGGCCTGCTCGAGCGCTACGAGCGCCTCCGCACGCAGATCGGTGGTGTGGCGGTGGCACGTCTCGAGGCGACGAGCTGCCTCGGCTGCCATCTAACGTTGCCTCTCATGGAAGTGGATCGGCTGCGCAGGCTCCCCGAAGTGGGTGAGGCGCCGCCGGGGGAGGCAGACAAGGGGACAGCCACGTGCCCCTCTTGCGGGCGGATCCTGGTCATCTGAGCTGGTGCTGCTCTGGTTCGCCGGGCTCGCCCCACCGGCTGTTGCGGCGGTGTTCGCCAGCCGCGGGTTGGACTATCGCTTCGTAGTGGCCGGGGCGGTGCTCCCTTCGGTGGCTCTCGTCGTGGACGGGTTGTGGATCATGGGCTCGGTACTGTTCCCGATCGGAGTGATGACCGCGGTCATGGTCGGGGGGTGGGGCAGGCGCCTGGTGCAGCGCCGCTGGTTAGGGCTCCCGATCGGGTTCTTCTGCCATCTCGTGCTGGACGGTGCCTGGGTGCGGACCGAGGCCTTCTGGTGGCCATTCGGTTCCGGCGAGGTGGCCGGGGTAGGTCTGCGGGCGGTCTGGCTACTGGTGGTCATGGAGTTGATCGGTGCGGCGGCGCTGTGGTGGTCCTGGCGGCGTTTCGGGCTGGCCGACGCAAATCGCAGGCGCGACTTCCTGCGCACCGGCAGGTTGGCGGTCGCACCGCGCCCCTCCCGGCGGCGGTGACGGCGAGTCGGCCTGTAGGCGGGGTTCTGTCCAGGCCCGAGGGCCCTGGGTGACCATCCATCTCAGCGGCCTACCCGGGGGTTGCGCTGCATCGAGCGCCGGCGGGCAACCACCCCCTGCTTGACCTTGCTCCCGGTGGGGTTTGCCGAGCTGCCCCGGTCGCCCGGGGCACTGGTGCGCTCTTACCGCACCGTTTCACCCTTGCCCGACCCGGTAGCCGGGTCGTCGGCGGTCTGTTCTCTGTGGCACTTTCCTGCGAGTCGCCTCGACTGGCCGTTAGCCAGCACCGTTGCCCTGTGGAGCCCCGACCTTCCTCGACACCGCCGCCATTGGCGGTGTGGTGCCGCGGTCACCCAGCCGACTCGCCGTCGCTGACAGTCTGCCAGAGTTGCCGTGACGCCGGCACCTTGGAGGCCTCTGAGACCTGCGGCGCGTGCGGCGACGGCCGCCGGGCTCAGAACGAGACGGCGCTGAGGTCGGGGTGCCAGCTGGCGGCTCGCCGCTTGGCCTCCTGCCATGCGGCCCGGTCGGCGAGCTTGTGCGGCTCGACGGTCCGCCGCGGCGGTCGCAGTGAGGCGACCTCCTCCCAGTCACGCCAGGATCCGACTCCAAGCCCCGCGAGGTAGCCGGCGCCGAGGGCTGTGCATTCGATCTCGGGAGCGAGGTGCACCACGCCTCCGGAGGCGTCGGCGAGCGCCTGGATGAACGTGCCGTTGGTGCTCATGCCCCCGTCGATGACCGGGCCGGCCAACTCCAGCCCGCTGTCGGCGCGCGCCGCTTCGAGCAGATCGACCCCGTGGTGCGCCACGCCTTCCAGCACGGCGCGCACAAGGTGTCCGGTGCCGGCGGTGGCGGTGAGGCCGGTGAAGGTGCTGCGAGCCCCGAAGTCCCAGTCCGGTGTACCGAGGCCCATCTGAGCGGGCACGAAGCTCACGCCCCCACTGTCGGCGCAGGCGGCGGCGACGGCGTCGGAATCACCGGGGTTCTCGAGCAGCCCGAGCTCGCACAACCACGCCACACAGCTGCCGGCGCTGAGCATCATGGCTTCGATCCCCCAGACCACCCGTCCCTGCTGTTGCCAGGAGACGATCGGGAAGGTGCCACTGGGGCCGCGGACATCGGTCGGCGGGTCGCCGGGGCCGAGGCAGGCGTCCAGCGTGCCTCCGGTGCCGAAGGTGATCTTCACGGCGCCCCGCCCGACGCAGCCGGCGCCCACGAGCGCCGCCTGCTGGTCACCGGCGAGACCGGCGATGACGGGAGCTCCCCGCAGTTCGGTGGCCTCGGCCACCGGTCCGGTGCTGTCGACGATGCGGGGCAGGCTCACCGCGGGGATGCCGAGCCTCCCGGCAACAGCCAGGTCCCACTCAACGCGATCGTCGAAGCAGAGTCCGGTGATCGCCGCGTTGGTGGCGTCGGTGAGGTGGTGGGTCCCGCCGGTGAGATTCCAGACGAGCCACGAGTCCAGCGTGCCCACGCAGAGCTGGGTGGGCGGGACGCCGGCCGCGCCGATCAGGTGGGCGGCCTTGGTGGCGGGTTGGTTCGGCGCCAGGCGCAGTCCCTCGCCCTGCAGGGTGAGGCAGTCGAGGGCGGTACGAAGGTCCTGCCAGCCGAGTCCAGGACCGGCCGGTTCGCCGCTGGTGCGATCCCAGACGACCGTGGAGGCACGCTGGTTGGCGATGCCGACGGCGTCCACCCTTCCCGCCTCGGTCAGCGTCGCCGTGGCGGCCTGCATGGCCGCATCGGCCACCGCGACCGGGTCGAACTCCAGCAGTCCGGGCGCCGGGGATTCCCGCGGCGTGGCCGCGCGCCGCTCGTGGCGGAGGTGACCCGCCTCGTCCACAACGGCCGCGCGGGCGCTCGTGCTCCCCAGGTCGATCACGAGAATCCTCATGGCGCCGTCGGGTCCGGTCGATGCGGATCCCGGCCGGCCGCCGTCACCGCGGTCGGCGGCGGGGCACCGGGCTCGTCACAGGTGGGCACGGTTGGCATGCTAGAGGTAGGTCCGGCGGCGGCCGGGATGACCGCGGCGGTCACCGTCGCAGCGGGCCGCCCACCGACATCGAACGATCGAGGCTGCAGCATGAGTACAGACAGCGACGCCGCCGGCGTGACGGGCACAGGCACCGGAGAGGGTGTCGATTTCGCCGAGTTGTTCAGGACGCTGGTGGCGGGCGAGCACCTGTCAGGGGTCCAGGCCCGGGCCGCGGCTGACGCCATGCTGACCGGCCGTGCCACCGAGGCACAGATGGCGGGGCTGCTGATCGGCCTGCGCACCAAGGGTGAGACGGCTGCCGAGTTGGCCGGGCTGCTCGAGGGCTTGCGGGCCGCGGCGCTGGAGGTCGGCGTGGATGCCGAGGCGATGGGACTGATCGACACCGCCGGCACTGGCGGCGACGGCAGCGGCTCGCTGAATATCTCCACCATGGCGGCGCTCGTGGCCGCGGGCGCCGGTGCCCGCGTCTGCAAGCACGGCAACCGTGCGGTGTCGTCGGCCTGCGGATCCGCCGACCTGCTGGAGGCCCTGGGCGTGGTGGTGGACCTGGGGCCCGAAGGCGTTGCCGCCAGCCTCGAGCAGGCCGGTATCGCTTTCTGCCTGGCGCCCCTGTTCCATCCGGCACTGCGCCACGCCGGTCCCGCGCGGCGCAGCCTGGGTGTACCCACGGCGTTCAACTACCTCGGTCCGATGGCGAATCCCGCCGGCGTGCGGCGCCAGGTGATCGGTGTGAACGACCCCACCATGGCCGAGCGGATGGCGGAGGTGCTGGCCGTTACCGGTACCCAACGGGCCATGGTGGTGCACGGCTATCCTCGCCTCGACGAGCTGTCCACGATCGGCCCGACGATAGTGATCGAGCTGCGCGGGGGGCGGATCGAGCGCTATACCGTGACGCCGGAGGATCTGGGCCTGGCCACCGTCGGGCTGGCCGATCTCGCGGGCGCGGACCTGGCCACCGGGGTGGCGGCGACTCAGGCGCTGCTGGCGGGCAAGTCGGTGCCATGGCGGGACATCGTGTGCCTGAACGCCGCCGCGGGGCTCGTCGTGGGTGATCTGGCCGCCGACCTCCCCGGGGGGCTGCGGCTGGCGGCGGAGGCACTCGACAGCGGAGCGGCGGCGGTCAAGCTGTCCCGTTGGGTGGAGGTGTCCCGCCGCCTCGCCGACGGTCGCTGATACCCCGGCCGATTCGCCGACGAGGAGCGCTGCGCCACTTCGATTCTCCGCGGCGGAACCATTCGCCGGCACCGGCACCGCCGACGGATCGCAGCCGGGCCCGGGCGAGGGGGTCGAGCAGCCGAGCGGAGCGTCGGGCGAGGCTCACGTACGTCTGCGGTTCCGGAGAATGACCGCTCTCCCAACCCGAAGTACGGTAGCCGGGTGACCGGTCCTCAGGAACCGTGTTGGTTCCGGTGTCGCCGGCGCTCGCAGGGGGGCATCCACCGATGAGCGGCGCCACCGCCCAGAGTTATGACCTCGTGGTCGTCGGCGCGGGTCCGGTAGGCAGCTTGTGCGCGCTCGCTCACGCTCGTCGGGGCGCCTCGGTGGCTCTGCTCGAGGCAAACCCCAATGTCTCCAAACGACTCGCCGGCGAGTGGCTCCATCCCCCCGCTCTGCGCACACTCCGGGACTTCGGGATCGAGCTCGATTCGCAGCCGCGGAGCGCCGCCGGCAAGGGATTTGCGGTGTTTCCCGAAGACCGGTCGGAGCCGATCGTGCTTCCGTACCCGGACGGATCTCTCGGCTTGGTATGCGAACACGAGACGCTGGTCTCGCGCCTGCGTGAAGCCGCCGAGGAGGAGCCGGGAGTCGACTTCGTGCTGCATGCGCGTGTGCGGGCGGTCGAAGAACATCGTGTCACGTTCACCCGTCACGGTGCCGACGAATCCCTGGAGGCCGCGCTGATTGTCGGCGCGGACGGCCGCGCCTCGATCGTGCGGCGCTCATTGGGCCTGTGGACGAGTCCGAAAAACTGCTCGCGGATGATGGGGATCGCACTGAGCGGGGTGACGTTGCCGATGGAGGGCTATGGGCATGTCGTCTGCGGCGGGCCGGGTCCGATTCTCATCTATCGCCTGGGAGACGATTCGGTCCGGGTAATCGTCGACGTCCCATTGGGGTACTCACCGCGGGACCTGGTTGCCTTGCTGTCGGATTCGTACGCCGGCTGGATGCCGGAAACACTCAGGCCTGCGTTCCTCGAGGCCCTGCGGGCACGGAGATTCCTCGCTGCGGCCAATGCGCTGAGGCCGCGCGCCACCTACGGGAGCCCACGGCGGGTGCTCATCGGGGATGCGGCCGGGCATTACCACCCGCTGACGGCGGTGGGAATGACCCTCGGCTTCGGTGATGCGCTCGCACTGGCCGAGGGTCGGGACTTTCGCGACTTCACCAACCGGCGACTCCGGGCGACCCGCGCACCGGAACTCCTCGCCATGGGGCTGTACGAGATCTTCGCGGATCATCGAGTCGAGAGCGTGGCGCTCAGGCACGCGGTCTACCGGCGCTGGCGGGAGAGTCGAACGGTCCGCGACCGGACCATCGGCTTGCTCGCCTGTGAGAACACATCCATTGCCAGTCTGAGTCTGGCGTGTGGGGCGATGGCGACCCGGGCGATGGTCGGCGAGCTTCCGAGATCCTGCGACCGAACCGCCTGGCGTCGGGCCCGCGACATCGTGCGGGCGCTGTCGGTGCGCGTCGGGTGGGTTCTCCGCGGGGTTCGGCAGTTGCGCAGGGCGCGCAACGCCGGCGGACAGAAGGATCAGCGAGCTCGGGATTCCTTGGCTCGCGGGTTCCTGATGTCCATGCCCTCACGAGCGGGGGAGCTCCGGCCCAGCCGCCCGGAGGAGGTCGCGTCACCCGATGCCGGCAAGGCGCTGAAGAACGCAAGCGCGCGGTTGGTGAGTCTCCAGGGTGCCGACGGTGCGTGGGAAAGCGAGATGGCGTGGTGTCCGATGCTCACCGCGCAGTACGTGCTGCTGCACCACATTCTGGGACGGCCGTTGGACCCTGACCGGCGCCGGCTCGTGCTGCGCTATTTCGAGCGATCCCGCCTCGAAGACGGTTCGTGGGGTTTGCACGAGCACTCATCGCCCCACCTGTTCGTCACCACCCTGGTCTATGTCGCGGCGCGATTGCTCGGCGTCGAGCCGGATGACCCGTTGATCGAACCGGCCCGGCGATTCCTGCAGGCGGAGGGGGTTCTGAGCATCCCGAGTTGGGGGAAGTTCTGGCTGGCGCTCGTCGGCCTCTACGACTGGCGAGGTGTCAACGCCGTTCTGCCGGAACTGTGGAGCCTGCCACGCTGGATGGCGATACACCCTTCGAAGTGGTACTGCCACACTCGGCTCATCTACATGGCGATGGCGGCCATCTACCCGCTCCGGTTCCGAGCGCCCGTCACTCCCGCGATCGCCGCCATACAGGAGGAGTTGTTTCCTCAGGGTTTCGACAACGTGGATTTCACGGCGGGCCGCAATCGCCTGCGGGACGGCGACCTCTTCGCCCGACCCAGTGTGTGGCTCCGAACCGGCCTCGGGCTTGCGCTGTGGTACGAACGGTTCCACACCGAGGGTCTGCGGGCCCGATGTACCGAGTCGATCGTCCGGCACATCAAGTGGGAATTGCAGACGACCACCCACCGGAGCATCTCGCCGGTCAGCGGCTTCCTCAACATTCTCGCCCTGTGGCTGCGCGACCCGAATGACACCGACTGCCAGCAGGCTCTGGCGCGACTCGACGGCTGGATCTGGGAGGACGAGGAGGGCGGGACGCGCGTCAGCGGAGCCAGAACCGCCTCGTGGGATACCGGGTTCTCCCTGCAGGCGCTGGCGACCGTGCCGGACCTCGACGGCGTCGGGAGCGCACTGCGGCGCGGGACCGACTTCCTGGGGCGGCAACAGATCGATACCAGCTTCGAAGGATTCCATGAGGCCTACCGGACCGACCCCAAGGGCGGCTGGTGTTTCGCCGGGAGTTGGCATGGCTGGCCGGTGACCGACTGCACAGCGGAAGCGGTGCTCGGAATTCTCGCCGCCGACTGCGGCGCCGCGAACACCGCAGTGCTCGGCGATGCGGTTCGCTTCATGCTGCGCGGCCAGTACCGCGACGGAGGGTTCGGCAGCTACGAGGCACGGCGCTCTTCGGTCGGTCTCGAGTGGCTGAACCCGGCTGAGATGTTCGGTGAGTCGATGACCGAGAGGTCCTATGTCGAGTGCACCTCGTCGTGCCTTGCCGCGTTGACCGCTTGCACGGAGCACTTCGGGGAGGTCGCGAATCCGGAGGTCGCGAGCGCGGTCTCACGGGGCGAGGCCTGGCTCCGCCGGAGCCAGGCAAGCGATGGGTCCTGGCGCGGCGTCTGGGGCGTTCAGTTCATCTACGGCACCTTCTTCGGGGTCAGAGGTCTGCTTGCCGCCGGAGCCCGCCCCGGTGATCCGGCGCTGCGCCGGGCATGCCGGTGGCTGGTGGATCGCCAGCGGCCCGACGGGGGATGGGGCGAGCACCACAGCGGCTGCCTGACCGGTCGATACGTGGCGCATACCGAGAGTCAGATCATCCAGACCGCCTGGGCGATGCTCGCTCTTCTCGAAGCGGACGATTCGAACTGGACGGCGATTTCCCAGGGCGCCCGGTTCTTGCTGGACGCCCAGGAGTCAAATGGGGGATGGCCCCGCCAGGACGGGTCCGGGGTGTTCTTCCGCACGGCGATTCTGGACTACGGCCTGTACCGGCAGTACTTCCCCCTCCACGCGCTCGGCCTCTACGAGCAGCGGCGCCGGGCCCGGCTGGAACTGACCGCCGCCACGGAGGCCTCCGGGTAGAGGTCGAGGCCATCGAGGTCTCGGTGAGGCCTACGCTCAAGGGGTGACAACCGCAGGTATCGCGGGGCATGACGGCGCGGCTCGGCTCGCACCGGCGCGCGCCGTGCACCGCCCGAGCGGGGAGGAACCGGCGGGGGACATGACGTCGGCGGGTCTGCAACGCGAGGTTTCCGAAGCGGGGCGGCGAGCCGGGCTGACCGCGGTCGGTGTGGCTCCGGTGGAGGTCTTCGAGGGCACGCGGCGCATTCTGGGAGAGCGCAAGGCGCAAGGTCACCACGGCGGTATGCAGTTCACGTACCGCAATCCCGAGCGCTCCACGGATCCGGGGCGGATCCTCCCGGCGGCGGCATCCCTGGTCGTCGGGGCGCTGAACTACGCCCGTCCCGCGGCCTCGGGGCCCGCCACGGGGCGCCCGATGGCCCGGGTGGCCCGCTACGCCAGCGGCGACGTCTACGAAGAGTTGCGGTCCGCCCTCGGCGTCGTCGCCCGGGTCCTGGTCGACGCGGGTCACCGGGCTGTCGTCGTGGCCGACGACAACGCGCTGGTGGACCGCGAGGCCGCCCGCAGGGCCGGTCTGGGTTACTACGGCAAGAACAGCAACCTGCTGCTGGCGAAGCGGGGAAGCTGGTTCGTGCTGGGATCGGTGGTCACCGATGCGGTCCTGCCGCCTGCCGTCGAACAGGTGCCCGACGGCTGTGGTCCCTGCCGGCGCTGCCTGGACGGCTGCCCGACGGACGCCATCATTGCCCCCGGGGTCGTCGACGCCCGCCGCTGCCTGGCGTGGCTGGTGCAGGCCACCGGCGACTTTCCCGTTGAGTTCCGGGAGGCACTCGGGGACCGGTTGTACGGCTGCGATGACTGCCAGGAGGTCTGCCCGCCCAACCGGCGGCAGCCCGAGGCGACCGATCCCGGTGACGAGGCCTCGGTGGATGTCCTGGACCTGCTGGCGGCGGGCGACGAGGAGTTGATGGAGCGTCACGGGCGCTGGTACATCCCGGACCGTGACCCCCGCTACCTGCGGCGCAACGCGCTCGTGGTGCTGGGCAACATCGCTGACGGCGGTGACCCCGAGGTCTCCGAGACGCTGCGGCGCTATCGGGGGCATCCGGACCCGATGCTGGCCGCTCACGCGTCGTGGGCGGCGCGCCGCCTGGGGATGGAGCCCGACGACGCCACCGGGGCGGTCGTCGGGTGTCGCCCCGGTGCCGGGAGGGATCCGGAGCGGGGCTCGTGAGCCGGCCGCCCCCCGCATCCGGTGGCGAGTTCCGCCCGCGCCGGCACCTCCTGGTCACCAACGATTACCCGCCGAAGGTCGGCGGTATCCAGAACTATCTGTGGGAGCTCTGGCGGCGCCTGCCACCGGACCGGTTCTGCGTGCTCACGCGCCCGCATCCCCACTCGGCGGACTTCGATGCAGGCGAGGCCTATCCCATCGTGCGCAGCGCGGCCTCGTTCCTGCTGCCCATGCCGTTGGTGCTCGCTGAGATTCGCGGGCTGCTCGCCGCGACCGGTGCCGAACTGGTGGTTTTCGACCCGGCGGTCCCCGTCGGTGCTTTGGGACCTCGCCTGGAGGTGCCCTACGGAGTTGTGCTGCACGGCGCCGAGGTGACGGTGCCGGCGCGGTTGCCGCTGGCCGCCACCGCGCTGCGGCGCACCTTGGCGGGCGCCGACGTCGTGATCGCCGCCAGCCGCTATGCCGCCTCCGAAGCCCGGCGCCTGTGTCCCGACATGGCCCCCGAGCACTACGTGCCGCCGGGGGTCGATGTGGCGCGCTTCGTGCCGCAGTCCGGTGAGCGCCGGCAGGCTGCGCGCGGGCGCCTCGGGGTGGCCGAGGGGGAGAGCCTGGTCCTCAGCGTCAGCCGGCTGGTGCCCCGCAAGGGGATGGACAGGCTGATCGAAGCGGTTGCGCGTCTGGCGCCCGCCAGGCCGGGTCTACGCCTGTGCATCGCCGGGGAGGGCCGGGACAAGCCGAGGTTGGAGAGGCTCGTGCGCCGGACCGGTGCGCCGGCGCGCCTGTTGGGACGGGTCGGCGAGGGGGAGCTGGCAGACCTGTACGGAGCGGCGGACGTGTTCGCGATGCTGTGCCGCAAGCGCTGGTTCGGCCTCGAGCAGGAGGGATTCGGGATCGTCTTCCTCGAGGCGGCGGCCGCTGGGGTGGCGCAGGTGGCGGGCGAGAGCGGGGGAGCGGCCGAGGCCGTCGAGCACGGAGCCAGCGGGCTGGTGGTCGCGAACCCCGGGGATGTGGCGGGAGTGGCCGGCGCGCTGGCCACCCTGGTTGACGATCCCGACCATCGTCGCCGCCTGGGCTCGACGGCACGGCACCGCGCCGAGGAGCAGTTCAGCTACGACCGGCTGGCCAAGAACCTGTGCAGCGCCCTCGGTTGACGCTCCCGGTGCGTCGCGGCGGCCGTGCGGCGCCTCCCGGCCAGGGGCTGCTGGTGGCCTCACGCGGGGGCACCGCAGTGTTGTGCGTCGTCATCGCGCTTGGTGCAACGTGGCCGGAGGGGGCCGGTCGGGTGGCCCAGGTCGTGGCGCTGGTGCTGTTCGCAGCGGGCAGTCTGGGTTTCGGGCAGGCGTTCGCGGTGGCGGTGCGGCGGAGCCGCTTCGAGCAGGTGTCGACCATGGCGGTCTTCATGCAGATGCCCGGAGCCCCGCGCTCGGTACGTGTCGAATTGTGGGTCGCTGTAGGTCTGCAATTCGCCGCCGGACTCACCGGAGCCGCCCTTCGCCCCTTTGGCCCGCTCGCGTTCGGTATTCTTGGTGGTGTGTACGGATTGGGCGTGATTGCTCTCTGGGGCGCAGGACATGGGGAGTTCCCCAGCCGAGCCGGGCACCTGGAGCGGAGGCGGAATGGTTGAGTTCTCGACGCGCCAGATGCTGGTGAACGCCTCACCGTCGGAATGCTTCGACGTCGTCGTGGACTTCGAGAGCTACCCGCAGTGGGCTCCCGACATCAAGGAGGCTCGGGTCCTGCGGCGCGACGACAGCGGAGTCGGAGGTCTCGTGGCCTTCCGCGCCGCCGCGATGGGTCGCAGCGTGACGTACACGCTCAAGTACTTCTACGGCTCCAACCCGCTGCGGGTGGCGTGGCGCCTCACCGAGGGCGATCAGGTCCGTCACCTCGACGGGGAGTACGAGTTGGCGCCGGCGGGCGACGAAGGGGCCAAGACGCTCATCACCTACTCGCTCTCAGCGGAGTTGGCGGTGGCGATACCCGGGTTCGTGAAGCGACGCGCCGCGTCGCGGATCATGGCGACCGCGCTCGACGAGCTTCGCAACCGCATCGAGACGGCGAGCGCCGGACAGTCGCAGCCGCACGGGTGAGCGCGGCGGTTCGTGCTGCCCACCCCAGCGGGTCGTTCGGTAGCGAGGACCGCGAGCGGGCGCCGGCACTGCGGCCATGACCGTCGCTGCTGTGGCCGGCTTCGATGTCGGCGGGACGAATATCCGGGCGGAGCTTGCCCGTACAGGTACCCGGGACGAGGTCGCAGTTCGGCGCTGCGTGTGCCCCGACACCACCGCAGGCATCGTCGCTGCGATCTGCGAGATGACCCAGAGGCTGGAAGTGGAGGCCGGCGGACCACTGGCCGCCATCGGCGTGGGTTGTGCGGGGCTCGTCGACCGGTCGGGTGTCGTATCCACCTCCCCGAACATCCCGGCGATCGATGATTTCGCCCTGCGGGCGCTGCTGACCGAGAGTCTCAGCCGCCCCGTGGCGGTCGACAACGATGCCACCGCGGCGCTGCGGGGCGAGATGGAGGGGGGTGCGGTGGCGGGAGTCAGCAACGCCGTGCTCGTCGCCTTCGGCACCGGCATCGGGGCGGCGCTGCTGCTCGATGGTGCGATCAGGCGCGGCGCGCACGGCTTCGCCGGCGAGGCGGGACACATGGTCGTGGCGCCCGACGGTCCCGAGTGCCCCTGCGGCCGCCGGGGCTGCTGGGAGCAGCTCGCCTCCGGCGAGGCGCTCGGACGGGCCGCCCGGAGCGCCGCCGCCGCCGGAAAGGCTCCGGCCCTGCGGGACAGGGTGGCAGGTCGCATCGAATCGATCCGGGGTGAGCACGTGGGAGAGCTGGCGACGGCCCGAGACCCGGTGGCGCGCCGGCTGCTACGGGACTTCGCCTCCTGGGTGGCGCTGGGAATCAACAACCTGATCCTGCTGGTCTCGCCCGAGGTGGTGGTGCTCGGTGGGGGACTGTCCGCACTGGGTGAGGTGTTCCTGGTGCCGGTGCGCGACGCCCTCTCAGAGGTCTACGTCGAGCAGGACCGGCGACCTCCCGTCGAGGTGCGCCAGGCTCTCCACGGCGACCGGGCGGGTGTCGTCGGGGCAGCACATCTGGCGCTCGACCTCCTCGGATCCTCTGAGTTGCACGGACCCTCCGGGCGCGTTCGGTAGCCTCCGGGCACATGGACTTCCGCCGTATATCGAATCTCCCGCCGTACGTGTTCTCGGTGATCGACCGGCTGAAGGTGGAGGGCCGGCGACAGGGGGAGGACATCATCGATCTGGGGTTCGGCAATCCGGACATCCCGTCGCCCGACATCGCTGTCGAGAAGCTGGCCGAGGCCGCACGCAACCCTCGCAACCACCGCTACTCGCTGAGCCGTGGCATTCCCAAGCTCCGCGGCGCCGTGGCGGACCTGTACCTCCGCCGGTTCGGCGTCGAATTGGATCCCGAGACGCAGGTCATCAACACCATCGGTGCCAAGGAGGGCCTCTCGCACCTGATGTGGGTGCTGCTGCAGCCCGGTGATGCCGTGCTGGTGCCGGCACCCTCGTACCCCATTCACCTCTATGCGCCGCTCTTCGCCGGTGCGGAGATCCGCCACATCCCCCTGTCGGTGGGCGATGACCTCGACGAGGTTCTGCGCCAGCGCTGGGAGTACTCGTGGCCCAAGCCACGCGTCATCCTCCTGTCGTTCCCCCACAATCCGACAACGACCTGTGTCGACCTGGACTTCATGCAGCGGGTGGTGGATTTCGCCCGGGAGCACGAAGTGCTCGTCGTCCACGACTTCGCCTACGCCGACATCGCATTCGACGGCTACCGGCCACCGTCCATCCTGGAGGCCGAGGGCGCTCCGGACGTGGCCGTGGAGTTCTACTCCCTCACCAAGTCATTCTCGATGGCGGGGTGGCGGGTGGCCTTCATGGTGGGCAACGCCGAGGCGGTCGCCGCGCTGGCCAAACTCAAGTCCTACCTCGACTACGGCACGTTCCAGCCCGTCCAGATCGCCGCCACAGTGACGCTCAACGAGGCGGCCGACTATCCCAAGCTGGTGAACGAGACCTATCAGAGCCGCCGCGACAGCCTCTGCGAGGGGCTGGCACGGATCGGCTGGGAGGGGGATCCGCCGAAGGGAACGATGTTTGTCTGGGCGCCCATTCCCGAGGCCTACCGCCACATGGATTCGGTGAGCTTCGCCTCCTTCCTGGTCACCGAGGCGCGCGTGGCCACCTCGCCCGGCGGCGGGTTCGGCCCCGGCGGCGAGGGGCACGTGCGGTTCGCGCTCATCGAGAACGAGCAACGCATCGGCCAGGCGGTGCGGAACCTGCGCAAAGCCCTGCCCGCGCTGGACTGAGTCCCGTGCGCCTGGGCATCCTCACCGGCGGGGGCGACTGTCCGGGGCTGAACGCGGTGATCCGCGCCGTGGTCCTGTACGGTGCCAGGCGCTACCGGGACGAGGTGCTGGGCTTCCGGGACGGTTGGCGGGGAGTCGTCGAGGATGACGCGTTCCCAGTCGATCCCGAGCGTGCGTCGAGAATCCTGTCTCGCGGCGGCACGATCCTCGGCACGTCCCGGATCCAGCCGTACATGACCGACGACGGCCCTGGCCGGGTGGTCGAGGTACTGGCCGACCGGGAGGTGGGGGCGCTGATCGTCGTGGGCGGCGAGGGAACCCTCAGTGTGGCGCGGAGGCTGCACAGCGATCTCGGCGTTGCCCTCGTGGGCGTTCCCAAGACAATCGACAACGACGTCGGTGGCACGCAGTTGACCTTCGGCTTCGAGACAGCGGTGCAGACCGCCACAGACGCCATCGACCGGCTGCACACCACTGCCGAGTCGCACCATCGGGTCATGGTCGTCGAGGTCATGGGCCGCCACGCCGGTCACGTGGCATTGTGGGCGGGCATCGCCGGCGGCGCCGCCGCCATCCTGGTGCCGGAGCGGCCCTTCGACATAGCCGCTATCTCGGGAGAACTGCACAGCTCGCACACCGATGGCGCCCAGTCCTCGGTGGTCGTCGTGGCCGAGGGCGCGCGGCCGGTCGCAGGCACCCTGGAGGTGCCCGAGCCCGGACTCGACGAGTACGGGCACCTTCGCCTCGGCGGAATCGGCGCCATCGTTGCCGCCGAGATCGAGCGGCGCACCGGTATCGAGACCCGGATCACCGTGCTGGGCCACACCCAGCGCGGCGGCACCCCGACGGCCTTCGACCGCGTGCTGTGCACCTCCTTCGGGGTGGCGGCGGTCGACGCTGCCCACGCGGGAGGGTTCGGGCAGATGGTGGCGGTCCAGGCCGGCAGGATCGCGCTCGTGCCGCTCGCCGAGGCCACCGCCGCCCTGAAGCCGATCCCCGACGGGCTGTGGGACGTGGCCGAGGCCTGCCGCTCCTAGCTGCCGGGACCGGGCCCCGACGGTCCCAGGGTGGCGTAGTGCACCCGGCCGACGGGTGCCTCCACGTCGCCCTGATCAGTGGGCAGGGCGCGGGGTTCACCCTCGATCAGCACCCAGAGCCAGTCCACTCCGGGGAGCTCGGTGGCGGTATAGACGAGCTGGGCGATCGCCAGGCTCTGGAGCGCGCCCTCGATCTGCTCCAGCGCCCCTTCGGCGAGGTTCACCTGTAGGACGCCGTTGGCGAGGTCGCTGCCGAGGACGACCGTCTCGGCAGGAATCACCGACGTCAGCCCCGCCCCGGCCTCCTCCTCGGTCGGGCCGGCGATGAGTGCGTCGAGAGCGGCCGGCAGGCCTGCCGGTGTGGCCAGCTCGCGCTCGATCGGCCGGCTGAGAGACTCGCCGTCCACGAAGTACAGGAGGACGGTCTGGCGCGGTACCGGAGCCTCGGTGGAAGTCGTGGTCGTGACGGGGACCGCCAGCTCCTCGGGCAGCACCGAAGCGTCGAGGATGCGTGGCGCCGGATCCTGGGGGACCCCGCATGCCGCTGCGATCCCCAGCAGCCCGAGAGTCGCCAGCAACGCGGGAACGGACCGCAGGGTGGGGCGTCGGTGCCGCACGGGCTTCACAGTTCGTTCACCGGGAGACTGACGACGAAGCATGCGCCGGAGAGGCCGTCGGGTCGGTCGGTCACGCGGATCGAGCCTCCGTGGATGCGAACGTGTTCGGACACGAGTGCCAATCCCAGCCCCGTGCCGCTGAAGCGCCCGCCGGAGGTCTGCCGGCTGCCGCGGGAGAAGCGGTCGAAGATGATGTCCCGGTCCGCCGGCGCCACTCCGGGCCCGGAGTCGATCACGGCGATCTCCACGGTGGAATCGCGGCGTTCCACGTGGATCGCCGCGGCTCCTCCGGCGTGATTGTGCGCGTTCTCCAGCAGATTTGCCATGACCTGCGCCAGCCGGCGCCGGTCGGCCCGCACCACCAAACCCTCGGTGTCGGGATCGCGCGTCACTCCGGGAGTCTGACCGGCGGCGCGCGCCGCCTGCTGGACGAACTCGATGATCTCGAACTCCTCCAGCTCCAGCGCGGCCGCGCCGACGTCGTACCGGGAAATCTCCAGCAGGTCGGCGACGAGCTGCTTGAAGTGTTCGAGGTCGGCGGTGAGCAGGTTGAGGGCCGTCTGGGAGCGCGCCGGCAACTCGCTCTGGCGCTTGCGGAGGACCTCCAGAGAGGCGGTCAGCGTCATCAGGGGTGAGCGCAACTCGTGGCTGACGTTCGAGGCGAAGCGGGCATCGCGCTCGATCCGGTCCTGCAGGGCACTCGCCATCTGGTTGAACGAGCGCGAGAGCCGCTCGAGGTCGGGATCGGCGCCCTCGAGGCGCGTGTTGAGATCGCCGGCGGCGATGGCCTCGGCCGCCTCGCCGATGTCGGTGAGGGGTTGCACCGCACGCTGTGCCGCCCAGATGCCGATCCCGATGCCGGCGAGCACCGTGATGGCGCTGCCGGTGAGGAGCGCGATCAGCAGCGAGCTGAGCGTGGCCGCGATGTCGTCGAGCGGCACTGCCTCGTAGTAGGCGGCGTCGATGTCGAAGTAGGGGATGCCGATGACGGCGAAGGGGGTTTCGCCCACGACGTAGCGCATCTGTGCGGCGCGGCCCTGTGCCACCGTGTCCTTCAGGAATGGGTCGATCTGAGGCTCACTGAACTCCACGGGGTTGGCGGAGAGCCAGAGGTCTCCGAAGCGTATGACCGGACGCGCCCCGAGCGGCGTGTAGAGGTTCTGCAACAGGTCGCGCAGCTGTTGCTCGGTGGACTCGGCGTCAATGAGCCGGCTCACCTGGGTGGCGTTGAACAGGACCCGTGCCAGGGAGGACTCCTCCCGGCGGCTCAGCAGGTTGTCCCTTGTCAACTCGTAGGTGATGAGTGACAGACCTGCAGCGAGCACAAGCGCTCCGAGGCCGAACACGAGGCTGACGCGCAGCCGCAGGGAGATGCGCGCGGCCACGGCGGCTACGGCTGCAGCTTGTACCCCTCGCCGCGGACGGTCACCACGTGGCGGGGATTGGCAGGGTCGGTCTCGATCTTGGTTCGCAGGCGCCGGATGTGCACGTCAACCAGGCGGCTGTCGCCGAAGTAGTCGTAGCCCCAGATCCGTTCCAGCAGCACCTCCCGGCTGAGGGTTCGCCCGGGGTTGGAGGCCAACTCGACCAGCAACCGGAGTTCGGTCTTGGTGAGGTTGATCTCCTGGCTGCCGCGGCGCACGACGCCCTCCTCGGCGAACACCTCCAGATCGGCGAAGATGAAGTTCGTGAGAGGGCCCTCGGCGGTGCGCGCCCGGCGTAGCAGGGCCCGGATCCGTGCCGACAACTCCTTGGGCGCGAACGGCTTGGTGAGGTAGTCGTCGGCGCCCGCCTCCAGCCCGGCCACGATGTCGTGGGTGTCCTCCCGGGCGGTCACCATCACGATGGGAACGTTGCTGATACGTCGCAGCGAGCGGCACACCTCGAATCCGTCCACTCCCGGCAGCATGATGTCGATCAGAACGACATCGGTGGGTTGCCGGCGGAAGATGCTCAGCGCGTCCTCGCCGTTGGAGGATTCCGCCACCTCCCAGCCTTCGTCCTCGAGGGCCAGTCGCAGGGAGGTGCGGATCCTCTCGTCGTCCTCCACGGTCAGGATGCGCGTCGCCATAGGCACCATGCTGCCCCAATTTGCGCGGTGCTGCCGTGCTCAGAGTTTGTCGGCGGTCCGGTCGGGGGAACTCGCGGACGGCCAGGCTTCAAGCTCGATCAAGAGTTCGTCGAGGGTTGCCGCCACGCCGGGGGCCGACGCTACGACGAACCCGGTGTGGTCGGAACCGGCGGTTCCCGGTGCCGCCAGCAGGGGGCTCCGGGTGACCGCGCCGGCCTCGGAGGCGATGAGGGTTCCCGCCGCGTGGTCCCACGGGCAGAGGCGGTACTCGTAGTAGGCGTCCACGCGGCCGGCGGCGACCGAGCAGAGGTCCAGGGCCGCCGAACCCATGCGGCGGATATCGCGCACCCGACCGACGAGGCCGGCCACGACGGCGCCCTGGTGGGCCCGATCAGCTGCGTCGTACCCGAATCCGGTGGCGACGAGGGCCGACCGGAGGTCTCCGGTGCTGGTCACCGCGAGCGCTTCGCCGTTGCACGCCGCCCCGGCACCGAGCGCCGCCGAGAAGACCTCCCCGTGCAGCGGGTCGACGACGGCGCCGGCGATCGGCCGGCCACCGCTGGCCGCCGCCACCGACACCGCGTATCCGGGATGCCCGTACACGAAGTTTGTGGTGCCGTCGATGGGGTCGATGAACCACGTGATCCCCGACGTAGCGGGTCGGGAGGCCCCCTCCTCGCCGACGATGCCGTCATCCGGTCGGAGGTCGTCGAGGCGCGAGGTGATCAGCGTCTCCGCGGCACGATCGATGGCGGTGACCAGATCGGTCCGGGAGGACTTGGTGGCGACGGCCGCGGCTCGACCGTGGTGTTCGGAAACGACGCCGGCGGCTTCGGTGGCCAGTTCAACCGCGAGTTGCCGGAGGGGGTGGAGGTCGATGCCTCCAGGACTCACCGGGACCGCCGGGCGGACCTGGAGCCGGCTCGGGAGGAGGTTCGCCACTCGTGCATGGCACGCAGCGTGAGGGAGGCGACGACGGCGACGCCTGACGCGCCCACTGCGGCACCCACGAGGGCACCCACCCCCTGTTGCCAGTTGCACTCGCCCGTGCAACTCACGTCGACGAGGGCGTACCCGATCAGGCCGCCGCAGACCCCCGCCAGGAGGATCGCCAGGGTGGCAACGGCTCGTGCCCGGCGCCCCGGCAGGGCCGAGCGGGGCGTCGTGGGGGCCTCCCCGTCACTCACCCGGACCATGCTACGACTCCGCGTCACCATCGCACCGGCGCCGAGGCGCCCTAGCGTGGCCGCATGCCGCAGACCGGTGCGGCCAACGTGCTGCACGTGGACATGGACGCCTTCTTCGCCGCGGCGGAGGTGCTGCGGCGTCCCGAACTTCTCGACCGGCCGGTGATTGTCGGGGGCACGGGTGATCGGGGTGTCGTGGCCGCAGCCTCCTATGAGGCCCGCCGGTTCGGTGTGCACTCCGCGATGCCAACCCGGCGTGCTCGCTCGCTGTGTCCCGGCGGAGTGTTCCTGGACACCGATCACGACTACTACCGTGAACTCAGCCGGAGGATCATGGAACACTTCGCGACCTTCACGCCGGTGGTGGAGGCGCTGTCGCTGGACGAGGCGTTCCTGGACGTGACCGGCGCCCGGCGATTGTTCGGCAAGCCCGCTGAGATTGCCCGGCGGATCCGCGCCGACTTGGCGCATACCGAGGGTCTCACCTGCTCGGTGGGCGTCGCGTCGAACAAGCTGGTGGCAAAGCTGGCCTCCGAGCATGCCAAGCCGCTGGCGGCCCCAGGAGGGGTGCGACCCGGCCGCGGGGTGGTAGTGGTGGAGCCTGCTGAGACGCCGGCGTTCCTGCACGGGCTGCCGGTGCGGTCGCTGCCAGGGGTCGGTCCGGCCACGTTGGGCCGGCTGCGCGAGTTCGGCGTGAAGACCGTCAGCGAGTTGGCGGCTCTGCCTCCCGACACCCTCGTGGCCACCTTCGGCAGGGCGCACGGGTACCGGCTCGCCGAACTCGCCGTGGGACACGACCCTCGCCCGGTCGTTGCCTCGCGGGCGCCAAAGTCGCTGAGCACCGAGGTGACCTTCCCCCAGGACGTACTGGACCGCCTCGCACTGCAGGTCGAGGTGGTGCGTCAAGCCGACGCCCTCGCGGCACGCCTGCGGGAGGCCGGTTGCACGACCGCCACCATCGTTCTGAAGCTTCGTTTCGGCGACTTCCGGACTGTGAGCAGATCGCGGACCTTGCCGCGGGCGACCGCGCACGGCCCGCACATCGCACGGGCGGCACGAAAGCTGCTGGATTCCACCGGGATCGACACCGGGGTGCGACTCCTGGGCCTCGCAGCGGGCGCACTCTCGGTCGGTGGCGGCGAGCAACTCACCCTCGATGAGGCCGCCGGGGCGCCGGCCAGCGCGCTCGACGAGGCGCTCGACGAGCTGCGGGCCAGATTCGGTGCGCAGGTGATCGCTCCGGCCAGCACTCATTCTCCGGCACCGCAGGAGGGGGTTGAACGCGCTCAATGAGCGACAATGCGTTGTGGCAGCGCGCCGCGTGTGCGAGACTTGGGTACCTCGGCCGACCCAACAGCGGTCTGCCGAGCCGCTGTTGACCGTGAAGGGAGCAACGCCTGTGCCGCTGTCGGATGACGAGCAACGGATACTCAGTGAGATCGAGGCGAACCTCTATGAGACCGATCCGGAGCTCGCCGAAGAAGTTCGCTCCACCACGGTGTTCCGCCACGGATTCCGGAACCTGCGCCGATCGGTCCTGGGATTCATCGCCGGCATCGTCTTCATGATCTTCACACTGTCGACATCGTTCTGGCTGTCGTTCGTGGGCTTCTTGATCATGCTGGCCTCGGCGATGTTCTTCGAGCGGAATGCCCGCCTTGTGGGTAAGGCCGGCCTGCAGCAGATCTCACGCAATCCCCTCAGCGGCGCCTGGCGCGACGAGAGCGGTTCGCCCGGCCAGCGGATGCGCGACCGTTTCAACCGCGACCAGCGGGGCGACTGACGCGCGGCCCACACAGATTGCCGGCGGGTCTCGCCGGGGCGGCGGTGGCTAGGTAGTACTCCGGTCCCGGCGCTCGAATCCCAGCAGCAACTCCCAGGGACGGGGGTCGACGATTCCCCGCAATCGCTGCACCGGTGTCCGGGACTCCCGCAGGTCCGCTGTGATCAACTCGACCGCCGCCACCACCTGCCGGTGGAGTTCGGCTGGCATGGGACCGTCCGCGAACGCCGCCACCGAGACGGAGAAGGCGAGCCGTCGCCACGGCTCCGGTGCCGAGCCGAGTCTCCGGGAGGCTCGCTGAGCCACCTCGATGGGTGTCTCTGAGGAGCGCGGCCTGATGCGGTGGGGTCGCAGCAGATCCATGACCTCCTCCCAGGCCACCACCGCACCGCGGCCGGCGTCCCCGCCTGCCCAGCGGCGCCTGCGCCGGCGCTGCAGGGAGCGGAGCCCGGCGGTCTCCGCCGCGTAGAGGGCGGCAGCGGCCACAACGGCCGCCACAGCGAATCCAACCAGTGTTGCGATGCGCGCCGCGCTGACACCGTTCCCCTCATCAGCGAATTCGCCTGGGGTGGGGGCGGTCGGAGGAGGCGCCGGCGGCTCAGCGCCCGATCCGGGCCCGACCGACGGCGGTTGGGTCGCCGCGGGGCCCGGGGACTGCGGCGGCGCGTCCTGCTCCTCGGGGATCAACGTGTACGCCTCGGCTCCGGGCGCGCCGCGTCCCGGAGTGGGCTCGAAGGCCACCCAGCCGGCGCCGCTGATGTGGACCTCGGGCCAGGCATGGGCCTGCCGGCCGCGCACGCTGTAGAGAGTGTCGCCGGAAGCGCCGGTGTCCACGGCCACTCCCGGGGTGAACCCCACCGCCACCCGCGCCGGCAGGCCGAGGGTTCTGGCCAGCGTGGCGAAAGCGGCGGCGAACTGTTCGCAGTATCCCCGGCGCTCGCTGAAGAGGAAGCTCTCGAGCCGGTCGCCCGAATGGCCGGGGGCCACCTCGAGGTCGTACTCGAAGCCACCCCGGAACCAGTCCTGCAGGGAGAGCCCCTGCTCGTAGGGCCCGTCCCGCCCGGCGGTGACCTCTGCGGCCAACTCGGCGAGCGATGGGTCCAGGTCCTCCGGCAGCTCCAGGAACCCCGGAGGTACGTCCATGGGATCGTTCCGCAGCGATCCCAGAAAGGCAGGGTCGAAGCTCGGCGCTGCCGATCGCACGGTGTAGGCCACGCCGTCGGAGTCCGAACGCCCCGAACCCACGAGCAGGGTCGAGGAGATCGGCTCGTAGCTGGCTCCGAACTGCGCGGTCAAGGGTTCGAACTCCACAGGCTGGTAGGCCGCCGGCAGCCAGACTGCGGCCAGCGCTCCGATCTCGTAACTCTGGGTGATCTCGCGTACCGGGCCGGACGTCACAGCGAGGGCCGGTAGGGACTCGCCGGCCGCCCGGGTGGTCTCATCGAGCGACCAGACCTCGCCGTCGAAGTCACCGAGAGCGGTCAGGCGCCAGTAGGAGCGCTCCGAGCTCCACACCGTGAAGAGTTCCAGATCGGGGTTTCGCAGCAGCTGGCCGGGTACGGCGACGAGCGGACTTAGGACGACCGTGCGACCCTCGCCCACCGCAGGCGTCGACGGATCCAGCAGCTTCCGCAGCGGTCCGTCGGCGAGAGTGGGCCCCAGCGCGCTGGTAATCAGCGCGCCGGCGCCGATGGCCAGCGCTCCCGTGATGAGCCCCCGGGGCATGTGCGCCCGGCGATGTCCGGTGGAGCCGGCGACCGGCCGGGCCGCCGAACGTGCCGCGGCATGAACCAGGGCGAAGGCCACGGCGCAGGCCACGATGATGGTCGGGTAGAGGATCGCGCCCCCGGAGGTTCCGAAGGTCGCCACCACGGCCAGCAGGATCGCCGCCGGGGCCAGCGCCTCGCCGCGCGCTCCGACGCGGAAGGCCGCCCAGTCGCTCAGCAGGGCGAGCAACCAGGCGACTGCGGCGGCCGCGACGATCAGGCCGGTGTCGGTGGCGAGCGGTACCTGCGAGGAGCGCAACACCTCCCCGATGCCGCCGATGTCCGCCGTGAACGCTTCGAGGGAGGCGCGCCGGGGAAGCCCGTAGGTGGTCGTGTGCGGGTAATGCACCCAGAGCTGCAGCGCGGCCACGCCGACCAGCCCGACGAGCGCGCCGAGCACCACGCCGCGGCCCGCACGACGCACAAGAGCCACGAGCACGTGTGCAAGCAGGGCCGACCCCAGCACCGGGGCCAGGAAAGTCGTGCCGTCGAAGAGGCGGACACCCCCTGCCAGGGTGGTCAAGGTGACCGCGGCCGCCAGCAGCTCTCCCGGCAGTGAGCCGGCCGGCGGGTGCGGTAGCCGGGTCATCGGCCACCGGAGCCGGCCCGCATTGTCCGGAACTCCTCCCAGCGCTCGGCGGTCGATTCGCCCGGTCCGATGGCCAGGACGTCGCGGTGTTCCTCGGGGGGCTCGTCCTGGTAGAAACTCAGGACCAGCCGGCGCCCCTCGAACAGATTCAGAGCCGGCGGGGACTCGCCCACACTGCCGCCCATGACAGCCAGCAGGATCATCCGCGCCGCGCCGACCGGCAGCCGCGCGGCCTCCGGACCGTCGGCGGGAACCTGTTCGACGAGGGCCAGGGCGTCGAGAACGCCCGTGGGAGAGCCCGTGGCGCGCACCTCGGCACCGCTGCTCGTCAGCAACCGGACCGATCCCGACTCGGCGGTGGCCATCACGGCCAGCCCGGCGGCGGCCGAGACCATCAGCTCGAAGACCTCGGGGCTCGCGGCCGTCGCGTGGGTGTCCAGGTACAGCAAGGTCTCCGGACGCTGGACGGTCTCGAAGCGGCGCACCAGCAGTTCCTGGTAGCGGGTGCTCGCCGGCCAGTGGATCCGATGCGGATCGTCGCCGGGCTCGAAGCTCCGGAGGCTGTGGAAGTCGGTGGCGGCGCCCGAGGTGAGCCGGGCCTGCCTGCGCCGTTCGGTAGCGTGCTCGACGGTCTCGGGAATCGCCGCCAACTCAGCGATCTCGGGCCACACGAGCACCTGGCGACGCGGGGCCAGCCGGTGGCGGCGACGCGCCAGGCCGAAGGCGTCCTCCACCTCCAGCCACACAGGTCCGATGGTGCGCCAGCCGCGCCTGGGGGTAGCGAGGTGGTAATGCTCGTTGACCACCGCTCCGGACCTCATGGGGCCCAAACGCAGGACGGGCCCGGGAGGGTCGAAGGCCTCGTCGAAGACGTCGGACGCGGGCGCAGCGCGCCGCCGGGCCACGTTGTTCAGGCGGAGATGGACCACCAGGGGGGTGCCGCAGGCGACGCGCCGGCGGGCCGGGTTGCAAACGGCCCGCAGCGGGGGCCGCAGGGACAGGGCGACGCCGGCGAGGAGCACCAGCCCTCCGCACACCACCGCCACGAGGAACAACTCCGGCAGCCCGAAGAGCAAGGCCGCCGCCCCGAGCACCAGGGCGGAGAGCAGCGCCAGTACGCCGGCCCGGGTCACGTGGCCGTCCGATCAGCGAACGCTGACCGGCGGGCTTGGGGTGTCGGTCAGGATCTCCTCGATCACTGCGGCGGGAGTGATCCCGTTGAATTGGGCGCTCTGGTGCAAGGTCAGGCGATGGATCAGGATCGGTCGGGCGACGTCCTTGACGTCGTCGGGCAGGACGAACTTGCGTCCGGAGGCGGCGGCCCTCACCTGTGCCACGCGTTGCAGGCCCAGCACCGCGCGCGGTGACATCCCGCCGGCGATGGAGCCGTGGACGCGGCTGTTGAAGGCCAGATCCACGAGGTAGTCGCGCACGGCCGGCGCGACGTGCACGGCCCGGGCCATGTCGATCATCGACCGAACCGAGGCTGTGTCGGTGACGGCGGGCAGGGAGTCCAGCGGGCTCCCGGTGAGATGCGAATCCAGGATCTCCGCCTCTGCGGCACGATCCGGGAATCCTGCGCTGAGACTCATCAGGAAGCGGTCGAGCTGGCTGGTGGGGAGTGGGAACGTGCCTTCGATCTCCTCGGAGTTCTCCGTGGCGATCACGAGGAAGGGTGCGGCGAGCGCATGCGTTGTGCCGTCCACAGTGACTTGGCGCTCGGCCATCGCTTCGAGAAGCGCGGACTGGGTGCGGGGCGACGTGCGGTTGATCTCGTCGGCCAGCAGGAGCCCGGCGAACACCGGCCCCGGCCTGAATTCGAAGCCATTGAGAACCGGGTTCCACAGTGACACCCCGACGACGTCGCTGGGCAACAGGTCCGGCGTGAACTGCACGCGGCCGAATTCGAGACCGAGGGTGCGTGCCACTGTCTTGGCGAGCACGGTTTTCCCTGCGCCGGGAGGGTCGCGCAGGAGCACGTGCCCCTCGGCGAGCAGGCACAGCAGCAGGAGCCGCACGAGGCGGCGCTTGCCCTTGACGACCCGCTCGATGTTGGCGGCGATGGCCTCGAAGGTGGCCGCGAAGCCTCCCTGGGTCGGAGCAGGGGTTTGCGGCTCGGGGTTGGCGTTGGTCACTCTGGCAGATCCGGTGTGTGCTCGCCTGCGGTCCTGCACGGGTCCGGGTGGGTTCGGTACCGAGCCCGACGGGGGCTCCCGTGCCCCATTAGGGTACGCCGATGGTGGGCCCGACAAGTCGCATTCCCCCGCGGCGCCGGTTGGGTGGCCCGATCCTGGCGGTGGGCTGGGCGGTGCTGCGCCGCCCGCTGCTCTGGCCGGAGGCCTTGCGGCAGGTGCGCGCGGCCGCGTCCGCGTCGTACCGGGGTCTTCGCTCGGTTACCGCCTACGGCGATCCGGACCGCCCGCCCACCGGGGCCGACGTCGTGGCGTGGCTGAGGTGGGCACGGTCCTTCAGGCGGGACTGTGCCCGCAACATGTGAGACGGCACGCCCCGTCGGGCTAGCTTGTGAGGCCATGACCCGGGCCCTGGTGCTGAACGCCACCGACGAGCCGTTGAGCGTGGTGCCGGGTCGCCGCGCCGCTGTGCTGGTGCTCGACGGGAAGGCCGACGCGGTGCACCTCACCGGCGTTGTGCTGCGATCGGAGAATGTGAGCCTCCGGATCCCGTCGGTGGTTCGCCTGCAGTACTACGTCCGGGTGCCCTACCTTCGGCGGGGCTCGTTGAGCCGGCGGGGCGTGCTGGCGAGGGACGACCACAGTTGCCAGTACTGCGGCCACCGGGCCGACAGTGTCGACCACGTCCGGCCTCGCAGCCGCGGCGGCGGGCACACCTGGGACAACGTGGTGGCGGCCTGCCGACGCTGCAACACACGCAAGCGCGACCGTCTCCCGAGCGAGATCGGCATGCGACTACGGCGGACGCCGCACCCGCCGACGTGGACCACCCTCATCCGCCTCAGTGCCGGCGAGGTCCCCGACCAGTGGAGCGCGTACCTGCGCAACGACCGAGCCCTGTCGGCGTGAGGCGCGGCGAGGCCGCCACGACGGGCGGTTCGCCGGAGCCCTGGAGAATCGTCGAGCGAACCGGCTCGGTGCGAAGCCTGCACGGCATCGTCCCCGGCCCGCGCCCGCGCCGGGAGCTATGGGTCATGCGGCCCGGCGACGGGGCCGTTGTGCTCGGCAGCGGGCAGCGCCCCGGCTTGGTGGATGCGACGGCGGCGCGCCGGCGCGGCCTGACGGTGTTGCGTCGCCGCTCGGGCGGGGGAGTGGTGCTGGTCTCGCACACCGATCTGCTGTGGATCGATGTTCTGGTGCCGCGGGGCGATCGGCTGTGGCACCACGACGTGGGGCGAGCCTTCCTGTGGCTCGGAGAGCTGTGGCGGACTGTGCTCACCGGAGTGGGAATCGCCGCGGAGGTCTACGAGGGCCCCTACGAGCCCGGCCCGTGGGGATCGTTGGTCTGCTTCGCCGGGCGCGGCCCGGGCGAGGTGTTCGTGGAGGGACGGAAGGTCGTCGGCTTGTCCCAGCGACGCAGTAGCGCCGGCGCGCGATTCCAGTGCGGGCTCCTGCGGCGCTGGGAGCCCGGATCCCTCGCCGGCCTGCTTGGGATGCCGCCGGGGAGGCGCGGCGTGCTGGAGCGCGATCTCGCGGTTTGCGCGGGCGCTCTCGAGGTATCCGAATCGAGGATTCTCGAGGCGCTGACCGGGGCGCTGGATACCGAGACCCTGGTGCCCTAGGGAGGGCGGACCGGCGCATCACTCCCACGGGCTTTGCCGGGCGGCTGCTTGGGGAGTTCCACCGGCTCGTCGAGACCACCTCTGTGGGCCGATTGGCTTGTTCGGTGGGGGAGAGTGGTCTATTGTGGTGAGAAAAGGGAAGCAGTCCCTATACTGCTTCCCATCGAGAACCGCCGCGCTGTGCCCAGCGCACGGCGCCGAGTTCGTGAGATACCACACGCTATGGATAGAACATTCTCCGGCAGCCACGAGCGCTCCATCGACGGCAAGTGGCGCGTCTCGCTCCCACCGGAGTTTCGAGGAGGAGTGGACGCCGAGGAACGGTGCGTCCTGGGCCGCGTTCCCGGGAGCCCCTGCCTGGGGCTTTGGCGGCAGAAGAGTTTCGACGCCGCCTACCGGCGACTCGAGGAAGAGGTGCGCACCCGGGGGACGGGACAGAACCTGCTCCGCTGGTTCTCCGGCAACGGCTATCCCGTCAGGCCTGACGCGCAGGGCCGGATCGTCGTGCCCGAGCCCCTTCGCGACGTACTGCACGTCGATACCGACCAGAGCGACGCCCGCGTCTTCGTAGCGGGCGTCGGCGAGCGCATCGAGTTGTGGAACCGCGAGGTCTGGCTGGAGACGGTCGGTGGGGCCAACGCCTTCACCGACGAGACGGGCCTGGGTACCTGGTCCGAGAGCAGTTGGCTGTGAACGATCGACTCGCGTTCGTTCGTCGCTCAGCAATCCCCCGGCTGGCAGGAGGACAGCCAACTCCTATTCCGCCCACTTGCCATCCTCCTTGCGACGGAACAAATCGCCGCGAGGGCCTGGCAGTCGGGGGATTGCTGAGTGACGAACCGCGAGTGCAGCGGCACCGTGGCCGTCCATGAGGGCCCCGGCATCGGCGGGCACGAATCCGTCATGGTTCGCGAGGTCACCGAGGTGTTGGAGCCGATCCCGACGGGAGTCTTCCTCGACGCCACCGTCGGGGCCGGTGGTCACACCGCCGCCCTGGCGGAGTGTCGACCCGATCTGAGGTTCGTCGGGCTGGATCGGGATCCCGCAGCGCTCGCAGCCGCCGCTCGGCGGCTCGCCGGGGGCGTCCGGCTGGCGCAGTGCAGCTTCGCGGACCTGGGTGAGGCCCTCGCCCGGCTGGGGGTCGACGCTCTCTCGGGCGTGATCTTCGACCTGGGCGTCAGCTCGATGCAGCTCGACACCGCCGGCAGGGGATTCAGCTACCGAGCAGCCGGTCCGATCGACATGCGGATGGACCCGGGTGCGACGCTCTGCGCTGCGCACATCGTCAACGAGTGGCCGGTCGAGCGCCTGGTGCGTCTGTTGAAGGAGTACGGGGACGAGCCGCGCGCCCGCGGGATCGCCCGGGCCATCGTGGCGCGCCGCCCGCTTCATGACACCGTCGAGTTGGCCGAGGTCGTGCGAGCGGCCATACCCGCCCGGCACCGCCGGCGCGGCGGGCATCCCGCCAAACGCAGCTTCCAGGCGATCCGTATCGCCGTCAACGATGAACTCTCCCAGATCGCCCCGGCTCTCACGCATGCCATCGGCCGTCTGGTGCCTCGCGGCAGGGGAGTGGTGCTCAGCTACCACTCCGGAGAGGACCGGCTCGTGAAGGACACGCTGGCCCATGCGGTCACCGGCGGCTGCGCCTGCCCGCCGAAGCTCCCCTGTGTCTGTGGTGCCGCCGGCTGTATCCGGCTGCTCTCCGGGCGTGTGGCCCGGCCGGACCAGTGCGAGATCCAGCGCAACCCGCGCGCCTCGAGCGCCCGCCTGCGGTCCTTCGAGAAGCTTCCGGTGGCCACACCGTGAACAGGGCCCTCCCGACCCGCCGGTCGCCCGCCCCGCAGGCGGGGGCGCAGTCTCGGCTGCGTGTCGTGGGGAGCGAGCGGCCGCGGCCGAACCACATGCGCCGCATCGTCCTGCGCGCTGCGGTCGTGCTGCTCGGTGGGCTGTTCGCCATCGGGGTGCTCCAAGCGGTGGTTACACAGTCCCAGGGGCGCATCGACCAGCTGGACGGCCAGATCGACGAGGCGGTCAGCCTCGACCGCCAACTGCGACTGCGGCGCGCCGAGTTGCTGTCGCCGGCACGTCTGGCCTTCGAAGCCCGGGACCGTCTCGGGATGGTGCCGCCGGACACGATCCACTACCTGGACCCGGCTGTCCCTCCGGCGCCGTGAGCGAGTCAACCCGTGGTCACGCACACAGCCCGAGGAGGGCCCGACCTGCGGGGCCGAAGGGCTACCGCTCCGGCGGGCGCCGGGCGGTGCTGGTTCTGGTGATGCTGGCAATGGCAGCCGGGCTGGTTGCGAGAACCGTCGACCTGCAGTTCGGTGAGAACGACCAGATCCTGACCTGGGCGAGGTCCCATCGCCTCCAGGAGACCGCCGTGATGGGCGTGCGCGGGGACATCCTGGACCGCTCCGGCGAACCTCTGGCGACATCGGTGGAATGGTCGGCGATCTACGCGGACCCCAGCCGGATCGGTGACCCGCTCGCCGTGGCGAGCTCCCTCGCACCCGTCCTGGGGACAGAGGTGGCGCCGCTGGCCCAGAAGATGTCGGTCCCCGGCCAGTTCGTCTACATCAAACGCCAGGTGCCTCCTGAGCAGGCCGCAGCGGTGCAGGAGTTGGCGTTGGCGGGGGTGGGCACGCTTCCGGAGTTGCATCGTGAGTATCCGCTGGGCGAGTTCGCCGTCGAGATCGTCGGCTCGGTGAGCACCGACCACTCAGGCATCTCGGGCATCGAATTGCTCCACGACGAGCTTCTGGCCGCCAGCGACGGCTCGGAGTTGCGCGAGATGTATCCGGGAGGCCACAGCGTTCCCGGCGGACTCAACGAGTCGGTCAACGCCGTCGACGGTGCAGACCTGCGGCTTACCGTCGATGGACTGCTGCAGTTCGAGGCTGCTCGCATCCTGGCCACCCAGGTTCGCGAGACCGATGCCGCAGGCGGGGTGATCATCCTCGGTCGCCCGGCGACCGGCGAGATCCTGGCCATGTCCACCGCCACCCGAGATGAGTCCGGCGAGGTGGTCATCGGTGCCGAGAACAAGGCCGTCACCTGGGCCTTCGAGCCCGGATCGGCCATCAAGGGGCTCACGTTCTCCGCCGTTCTGGACGCCGGCCTGGCGACGCCGGCCACCACCAGTGCAGTGCCCGATCGCCTGGTGGTGCACGACTCCGAATTCACCGACTACACGCCTCATCCGGTCCTGGACTACTCGGTGCGCGACATCGTCGTGGAATCCTCGAACATCGGCACGATCCTCTGGGGCGAGCGACTCGGAGCGGCGGGACTCGAGAACTACCTGCGCCGTTTCGGCCTCGGGGCGCGCAGCGGGCTGGAGCTCTACGGCGAGTCCGCCGGTCTGCTGCCGAGCGTGGCGAACTGGTCGGGGACCTCGCTCGCAACCATCTCCATCGGCCAGGGCGTCTCGTTGACGCCGCTGCAACTCCTGCAGGCGTTCAACACCATCGCCAACGACGGCGTCTACGTCCCGGCGAGAATCGTGGCGGACGTGACCGCGCCCGGTGGCGAGCCGACGAGCCCGCAATCAGTCCTGGAATCGCGCCGCGTCGTCTCCACGGCGGCCGCGGCCCACATGCGCAGGATCCTGGGCGAGGTCGTCGAGAGCGGTACGGGGCGGCGGGCGGCCGTCGAGGGCTACGAGGTGGCCGGCAAGACAGGCACCGCCCGCAAGCCGCATCCCAATGGCGGCTATGCCGATGAGGCGGGGAACTATCGCTACGTCGCCACGTTCGTGGGGTTCCTGCCGGCATCGGCTCCGGAGCTCTCGCTGATTGTCGTGATCGACGAGCCCACAACCACCATCTATGGCGGGAGCGCCGCCGCGCCGGCGTTCGCGGAGTTGGCGCGGATCGCGCTGCGCCGCCTGAAGGTTCCGCCACCCGACGACGGCGAGCCCCAGCTGATACTGGCTGCGACGACGCTTGGAGACCTGCGTGGGTGAGCCGCAGGCCTTGCGGGCCCTGGTACTGCACAGCCGGGTCCCCGGTCGGCTGCACGTCCCGTCCGGCGTGGCGTCGGAGGATCCGCTGATCGCCGCGGTCTGCGAGGACTCCCGCGAGGTGCAAGCCGGATCCCTCTTCTGTTGCGTGCCGGGGCGATCGGTGGACGGTCACGACTTCGCGCAGCGGGCGGCGGGCGCCGGCGCGGCCGCGCTGGTCGTGGATCGCCCCCTCCCCGTAGCGCTGCCGCAACTGCTCGTTCCCGACGTGCGCGCCGCTGTGGGTCCCCTGGCTCTGGCCGGAGCGGGGTCGCCGCACGAACACCTGGAGTTGGCGGGGGTGACGGGAACCAACGGCAAGACAACCGTCACCCACCTGCTTACCAGCATCCTGGAGCGCGCAGGCCGACAGTGCGTCGCCATCGGCACCCTGAGCGGGACTCTCACCACCCCGCGAGCAACCGGGTTGGCTCGCCGGCTGGCCGCGGCGCGACAAGCCGGGGCGCGGGCCGCGGCGCTGGAGGTCAGCTCGCACGGGCTCTCCCAGAAGCGGGTCGAGGGGCTGCGCTTCGCGGCCGCGGCGTTCACGAATCTCTCTCCCGAGCACCTCGACTACCACCAGGACATGGAGGACTACTTCGGAGCCAAGCGCACGCTCTTCGAGAGTGCCAGGACTGCCGTCTCGGTGATCTGCACCGACGACGGTTGGGGCCGGCGCCTCGCTACCGAAATCAGCGGGGAGGTGCGGCGCTGCTCGATCGGCGACGCAGAGATGTTGGAGGTCGCCGCGCTCGGGAGCCGGTTCCGCTGGCGCGGGATCGAGATCTCACTGCCCCTGGGAGGCGCGCACAACGTCTCCAACGCGGTGGTGGCGGCCACGTTGGCCGACGCTCTGGGGGCCGGACCGGCCGAGATCGCCGAGGGGCTCCGGCGGGCACCGCACCTGCGGGGCCGCTTCGAGGTGGTCACTGAGTTCCCAGCGGTGGTGATCGTTGACTTCGCTCATTCTCCGGCGGCATTGGAGCAGCTGCTGAGCGCGGGCCGGAGCCTGCTGCCCGCGCATTCTCGCCTCACCGTGGTCTTCGGCTGCGGCGGCGAGCGGGATGAAGGCAAGCGGGAGGCGATGGGAGCCATCGCCTCCCGCCTTGCCGACAGGATCATCATCACCTCTGACAATCCTCGGGGCGAGGACCCGGCGAGTATCGCCCGATCGATCATGGCGGGCGCTCAGGGCGCCGCGGTAGAACTGGAACTCGACCGTCGGCGCGCCATCGCGGCCGCCGTGGCGGGTGCGCGCCCCGATGACGTCGTGATTGTGGCCGGCAAGGGACACGAGACGGCGCAGGTCATCGCTGGGCGGTCGCTGCCCTTCGACGACGCCGCGGTGGTGCGGGATTTGCTGGGCGCCACACCGGAGGTGCCCGCGCTGTGATCAGGCTCCTGCTCGCCGCCGCCATCGCCGCCGTCGTGTCCCTGGCGGGGACACGACTGCTGATCGCCTTCTTCCGGGCGCGGAACCTCACCCAGCCGATCCGCAGTGACGGTCCGGAGTCCCATACCCGCAAGGAGGGCACGCCGACGATGGGCGGCCTCGCCATCGTCGGCGGCGCCTGCGCCGGCTATGCCGGGAGCGACTTCATCCACGGCGGCATCTTCACCCGGACGGGGCTGTTCGTGATGTTGGCCATCCTGGGGGCCACTGCGGTGGGGGCCGTCGACGACTGGCTGAAGGTGTCCCGCGCGCACAGCAAGGGCCTCAGCAAGCGCGCCAAGATGCTGGGACTGTGCACCGTGGGCGGTGGGTTCGCCGCGGTGACAGTCCTGGCGACCGACGTCAGCACCGAGTTGTCGTTCACACGTTCGGGTGGCATCGGCTGGGACATGGGCCCGGTGGGTTGGAGCTTCTGGGGGGTGCTGATCATCGTGGGTGCGTCCAACGCGGTGAACTTCACAGACGGCTTGGACGGTCTGGCCGCGGGATCGAGCATCTTCAACTTCGCCGCGTTCACGATCATCGGCTACTGGGCATTCCGGCACGTTGATCTCTACGACCTGCCCCACGCCCTGGATCTGGCCGTCGTCGGAGCCGCGATGCTGGGTGGCTGCATCGGATTCCTGTGGTGGAACGCCGCACCGGCCCAGATCATCATGGGCGACGCCGGAGCACTGGGCATCGGGACCGCCCTGGCCTGCCTGGCCCTCACCACCAACACCCACCTTCTGCTTCCGATCATGGCGGCGCTCTTCGTGATGGAAGCCCTGTCGGTGATCCTGCAGATCGGGGTGTTCAGGTCGATGGGGGGACGGCGCCTGTTCGCGATGGCACCGATCCATCATCACTTCGAGCAGCGCGGCTGGCACGAGACCTGGGTCATCGTACGGTTCTGGCTGCTCGCCGGATTCGCCACCGCGGTGGCCCTGGGACTGTTCTACGCGGACTACTTCCCGCTGCTGGAGGCGAATTCCGCCGCGGAGGGGTCGCCGTGACCACCTGGCCCGAAGGTCCGTTCCTGCTCTGGGGCATGGGAGCCACCAACCGGGCGGTCGCAGCGGCACTGCACCGGCGCGGCCGGGAGTTCATCGCCGTCGACGACGCACCCGCCGCGGGCTCCCGGCGGGCCGCCTCCGAGGCCGGCGGGGTGTTGCAGTCGCCACCGGACGACAGCGAACTCACCGGCCTGATCGAGCGTTGCGGCAGCTTCCTGCCCACGCCCGGCCTCCCGGACCGTCACCGGGCGATGCAAGCCGCGGCCAAGGGGGACGCCGTTGTGCTCAGTGAGTTCGACCTGGCGGCGGCCTGGGACGACCGTCCGGTCGTGGCCGTCACCGGGACGAACGGCAAGACGACCGTGACGACCCTGGTTGCCGCGGCGCTGGCTCCGAGCACCGGGGCAGTCGCTGCGGGCAACAACGACCTGCCGCTCGTGAGCGCCATCGACGACCCCTCCCCAGCCGTGTTCGTGGCCGAGGCCTCCTCATTCCGGCTGAGCCGGAGCCGGTGCTTCCGGCCGCGGGTTGCGGCCTGGTTGAATTTCGCCCCGGATCATCTGGACGTGCACGCATCGCTGGAGACCTACGAGGAGGCCAAGGCCCGCATCTGGAGGCACCTCGGCCCCAACGATGTGGCCGTCCTGAACGCCGGGGATCCGGTCGTGGCGGCTCGGCGCCCGGCGACAGGCAGGCTGTTGACCTTCGGGGCGCCGGCGAGCGATGTTGCGGTGGCCGGCGATTCGCTCGTGGTCTGCGGCGAGCCGCTCGTTCAGATCGCAGAGCTGCCGAGACGGTTCCCTCATGACCTGCGAAACGCCGAGGCGGCCACGGCCTGCGCGGTGGCTGCCGGTGCTCCTCCCGAGGATGTGCGCGCTGCCCTCGAGTCCTTCCGCGGCCTGCCACACCGGCTGGAACTGGTGGCGGAGACCGAAACGAACCGCTGGTACGACGACTCGAAGGCGACGACTCCCGACGCGGTGCTCGCGGCCGCCGGCGGATTCGATTCGGTGGTTCTCATTGCCGGTGGGCGCAACAAGGGCCTGGACCTGCAGACCATGGCGAGCGCGCCGTCTGTGCGCGCCGTCGTGGCGATCGGTGAGGCATCCGGAGAGGTCCGCGCTGCGTTCGCCGGATCACGCCGGGTCCAACCGGTGACGGACATGGAGACGGCCGTCTCGGTGGCAGGAGACATGGCACTGCCGGGGGAGGCGATCCTGCTGTCGCCGGGCTGCACCTCCTTCGATTGGTACGACTCCTATCGCCAGCGAGGTGAGCACTTCGCCGCCCTGGTGCGCTGCGCAGTCGGGGAGGGGGCACCGCGATGACCGCCACAGTGCCCGACCGCACGCGTCGCGCACCGCTGGTCCGTGCGTTGCGGAGTCCGCCGGTCGGGCGCAACACGCGCACTTTCGGAGCGTTGGCGGTCGTCCTGGGGCTCGTGACCCTGCTTGGTCTCGTGATGGTGGTTCTGTCCTCGACGGTCCCGTCGCTGGAGACCACGGGCGATCCCTTCTTCCACGTGAAGCGGCACGCCATGTGGCTGTCACTCGGCGTCGTCGCCTGCGTCGTGACCCTTCGTGTGGACTACCACCGCTGGCGGGCGCCGTTCCTCACTACCGGAGCGATCCTGGTGACCCTCGGTGCACTGGCCGTCCTGCTGATGCCCTCGCCGTTCGTGCAGGTCAGTAACGGATCTGCACGCTGGATCCGGGTGGGGGGCATTGTGGTCCAGCCCTCCGAGGCGGCGAAGCTGGCCCTGGTTCTCTTTGCCGCGTCGCTGCTGTCGCGGCGCCTGGACCGCGTGGGGAGCATCGGTGAGACGTTGTTGCCGCTGCTGGTGGTGTTCGGGGTCATGGCCGCGCTGATCCTGGCCCAGCCGAGCCTGGGCACTGTCGTGCTCCTCGGGGGGATCCTGCTGGCGATGTTGTTCCTGGCGGGTCTGCCTGCGCGACACGTGGCGACGCTCGTGGCGCTGGGTGTAGGTGCAGTCGTGCTGTTCACCTTCTTGTTCCCGTACCGGCGCCAGCGTCTCATCTCGTTCCTGAATCCCTGGTCGGATCCCTACGGGGCGGGATACCAGGCCGTGCAGGCGCAGGTGGGGATCGCCTCGGGCGGACTGACGGGGGTCGGACCGGGAGGGGCGCGCGCCAATCTGGCGTATGTGCCCTACGCGCACACCGACTTCATATTCGTGACGATCGCCGAGAATCTGGGGCTGATCGGTGCCGTCGTGGTGGTCGTGCTGTTCTTGGCTCTGGGGATTCTGGGAATCCGCGTCGTCCGTGACGCACCCGACCCCTACGGAGCGTTCCTGGCAGCAGGGATCAGCGGGTGGTTCGTGCTGCAGGCCTTCGTCAACATCGCGGTTGCCCAGAGTCTGATGCCAACCATGGGGGTGACGCTGCCGTTCGTCTCCTACGGCGGTTCGAGCCTCATCGTGAACATGGCCGCTGCGGGCATCCTCATGAACGTGGCGCGCCAGGGACGGGCGTCATGAGCAACCGAGGCGACCCGGCGTTCAGTGACCGGCATGCCTGGGCGGTGATCGCGGGCGGGGGAACGGGAGGGCACGTCTATCCCGGCTTGGCGGTCGCCGATGTGCTGGCCGGCGACACCTCCTCGGCGCGGCCTGTCCACTTCGTGGTGAGCCGGCGAGATCTGGATTCGGAGATCGTCGCCGCCGCCGGATACGCCGCCACGGCGGTCAGCGCCCGAGGTTTCCGCCGGCGCCTCACCGCGGCAAACCTGGTTTCGGCCTGTGCGCTGGCACAGGGCGTCTGGCAGTGCTGGCGGGTTCTCGGTCACACCTCTCCGCGAGTCGTGCTGGCTCAGGGCGGCTACGTCAGCGCAGCCTGTGCCCTTGCCGCACGCCTGCGCGGCATCCCGGTGGTCGTGCTCGAGGCCAACGCCGTACCCGGCGCCGCCAACCGCCTCGCTGCCCGCTGGGCTGTGGCCTGTGCGGTGGCGTTCGAGAGCGCACGGCTTGGCCGAGCGGTGCCGACGGGGCTGCCGGTGCGCGCCGCCATCGCCACACTCCACCCGAGTTCCGGCGACCAGGCGACCCCCGGCAACGGCCGCGCGGCGGCTCGCGCCGCTCTCGGCGTCTCCGACGGTCGGCGGTTGGTGTTGGTGACGGGGGGTTCGCAGGGTTCAGGCCACCTCAATGCGGCTGCCAGGCAGGCGTGCGACCTTCTTGCAGATCGCGCCGACCTCGCGGTGCGCCACGTCCTTGGGCGCGCTGGTGCGGGTTTGAAACGACCTGCACCCGATCGGGATCCCGGATCGGGACTCCACTACGAAGCCGTTCCGTACGAGCACGACATGGCCGGGGCGCTGGCGGCAGCCGACCTTGTTGTCAGCCGTGCCGGAGGCAGCGCACTGGCGGAGTTGGCGATGGCCGGCCGCGCCTCGGTGCTCGTCCCGATGCCAGGCGCTGCCGACGATCACCAGACCGCCAACGCAGCAGCAGTGGCCGCCGCCGGTGCGGCCGTCGCGATACCGGAATCCGAACTCGACGGTCCGCGGCTGGCGGAAACGATCTCCGACCTTCTCGCAGATCCGGACTCGCTGGACCGGATGCACGAGGCGGCTGCCGGCCTCGGCGAGCCGGGCGCCGCGCGGCGGGTCGCGGGACTCCTACTGTCCGCCGCCGGTGAGGGTGCGGGGACATGAGCATTTCGCTCGAGAGGATGCGACATATCCACGTGGTGGGTGTCGGGGGCGCGGGAATGAGCGCCATCGCCAGCGTGCTCGCCGATGCAGGACACGTGGTCACAGGCTCGGACCTCAAGGCCTCGGTGGCCTTCGAGCGTCTCCGAGCCCGCGGGCTGGGGGTGGTCGTGGGCCACCGCGCCGAGCACGTTCTCGAACCCGCCACGACCGGCGCCGACCTGCCGGGGGGACGACTGCCCGACCTCGTGGCGCGTTCCAGTGCCGTGGGTGACGGCAACGTGGAGATCCTCGCGGCACGCCGCTCCGGTATCCCGGTGTGTTCCCGGGCTGCCATCCTGGCCGCCGTCTGCCGGTTGCGGCGGCCGTTGGCTGTTGCCGGCACGCACGGCAAGACGACGACCTCGTCCATGTTGTCGCTGATTCTCGGCGAGTCCGGCTGCCGGCCTTCGTTCCTCGTCGGCGGTGATGTCAACGAGATCGGCAGCGGAGCGGTGTGGGGAACGGGCGATTGGCTCGTCGTGGAGGCTGACGAGAGCGACGGCACCTTCCTGCAACTCGAACCGGAGGCAGCGGTGGTCACCAGCGTCGAGCCCGACCACCTTGAGCGGTACGGGAGCGTCGAAGGTCTGCACGAGGCGTTCGACGAGTTCCTGGCAGGAGTCCAAGGTTTCCGGTTGGTCTGCCTGGAGGACTCCTGGGGGAGCCGGTTCGCCGAGCGGCACCAGGGAGTGGTCGGATACGGCACCGCCGCCGCGGCCGATCTCCGGCTGGTCGATGTGGTCTCGGGGCGGACGGGCGTGGAATTCACGCTGGATCGCCGCGAAGGGGACACCGTATGCGTGAAGCTGCCGGTGCCCGGGTTGCACAACGCGCTCAATGCCGCTGCGGCAATGACGTGTGCGGACCATCTCGGCGTGCCGTTGTCGCGCAGTGCCGAGATTCTGGCGCACTACGGAGGGGTGTCCCGCAGGTACGAATTCAGGGGCAGCGCCGGAGGTGTCACGTTCGTCGATGACTACGCGCATCTGCCCGGTGAAGTGGCAGCGGCACTGGCGACGGCCCGCGACGGGGGTTGGGGGCGGATCGTGTGCGTGTACCAGCCCCATCGTTACACCCGCACCGCAACACTGTGGCGCGACTTCGGGACGGCATTCGCTGCCGCCGATCTGGTCGTGTTCACCGACGTCTACGCCGCAGGTGAGCAGGCGCGACCAGGAATCAGCGGCAAGTTGCTCGTGGACTCGGTGCTCACCGCAGAGCCGTACAAGCGGGTTGCCTGGTTCCCGCACCGGCGCGAGCTGCTGGGCTACCTGGAGCGAGAGCTGCGGCCGGGCGATGTCTGCCTGACTCTGAACGCGGGCGACCTGACGACACTTCCGGCCGAACTGATCGGCGCCCTCGGATCATGAGCATCGAGCGAACGTCCCGAGGCGTGCATGACTGGCCGCGCATTGCAGAGTCACTCGCTACCGAGTTGCCCGGGAGCAGGGTTCTCCCCGACGCGCCCCTTGGAGCGTTGAGCACGTACCGGGTCGGGGGAACCGCCGGCGTGCTCGTGGAGGTGGGCACCGCTGGTGATTTGCGCACCCTTGCCCGAACCGTGGCCCGTGAAGGTTGGGAGGTGGTTGTCGTAGGACTCGGCTCCAACCTGCTCGTCGCCGATGCCGGATTCGACGGCGTGGCCATCCGGCTCGGCACGGCATTCGCAATCACCCGGATCGAACACACGAGAGTCCACGTCGGTGGGGCGACACCGTTGCCCGTGGTGGCGCGCCAGTGCGCCGCAGCCGGATTGGGCGGGTTCAGCTGGGCCGTCGGTGTTCCGGGGAGTGTCGGCGGCGCAGTCCGCATGAATGCCGGCGGCCACGGTTCGGAGATGAGCGAGGTCCTCCGGAGCGCAGACATCGTGGATCTCGCAACCGGGAAGGACTGGCGTGCGGGTCTCGAGACCCTTGGGCTGACGTATCGCAGCTCAGCTGTCACTAGCACTCACGTTGTAGTTGAGGTTGAGCTACATCTGCAACCAAGCAACCGAGAACGTGAGGAGCACCTCATTGGCGAGGTCGTCACATGGCGCCGGCACAATCAACCCGGCGGCGCCAACACGGGGTCGGTGTTCACGAACCCGCCCGGAGACTCTGCAGGGCGCCTTGTCGAGGACGCAGGGGGCAAGGGCCTCCGGATGGGCTCGGCCTCGGTGTCGGCTCTTCACGCCAATTTCATCCAGGCCGACCCGGGCGGTTCTGCCGACGATGTGATGTCCCTCATGGTCGAGGTCGCACGCCGAGTGGAGTCGCACAGCGGGATTCGACTTCTCCCCGAGACCCATTTCGTGGGGTTCGATCAGCCATTCCGGAGCCAACGATGACAGTCCACGCACCAAGCCTTCCCCACCCACGTATCGCGCAGCGTCGTGCGACGGTGGATGCGGCTACACGAGCCAAGGACACCCGACGGCGACGCTTCCTGTGGATCGCGCTGGCAGTCGCCTTCGCGCTGCTGTGCGGCTACCTGAGCACCAGGAGCGAGCTGCTCGACGTGGACAGGCTGGAAGTGAACGGAGCTACCAGAACGGGCGCCTCGGAGATCATCGACGCAGCGGGCATCCGGACAGGTGAACCACTCGTGGGCCTCGACCTCAGAGATGCCCGCACCCGCATCTCCCGGCTGCCGTGGGTGGAGGACGTGTACTCGACGAGGTCCTGGAACGGTGTCGTCAGCTTCACCGTGACGGAAAGATCACCGGTCGCGGCGATGGCAATACCCGGTGCGTGGGCTCTCGTGGAGGAGAATGGTCGAGTGCTCTCCCTTGAGTCCGAACTCTCCGAAGCAGTGCTACCGATCGTCGGACTGAACGTGGCGCAAGCCGCCCCCGGAGACTGGTTGAGCGCCGATCAGCGCGCAGCGGTGGGTGTGGCAAATGCACTCTATGAACCCGTCCGTTCAGCGGTTCGAGGCATTGCACTGGGCCCCGCGGGTTACGTATTGCACCTGCATATTCCTGGCCGAGTGTTGCTGGGCGATGCCACCGCAATCGACGCAAAGGTCCTCGCCGTGCACACCTTCATCGAGCACGTGAACCTGCGCTGTCTGGACACTCTGGATGTCCGTTTACCGGGTAGTCCGGTGTTGACGCGACGGATTCCATGTCAGTAGACTTCCCGTTGTACCAGAGGCTGATATAAGGCTCAAGTAGAGCTTTATATTGCTCCGCGGTTGCCTTGCGGGCTTGCAGACAAACAGGCAACACCGAACCAGCAACATGCGGCCCGAGCCGCAGAAATCCCGGGAGGATCCCGTGAGCACCCCACATCAATACCTGGCAGTCATCAAGGTCGTCGGCGTCGGCGGCGGTGGCGTGAACGCCGTGAACCGCATGATCGAAGCGGGCCTGCGCGGTGTCGAGTTCGTGGCCGTCAACACCGACGCTCAGACCCTGCTGATGAGCGATGCCGACATCAAGATCGACATCGGCCGCGATCTCACCCGCGGTCTGGGTGCCGGCAGCGATCCGGACATCGGCGAGACGGCGGCAAACTCGGCGGCAGAGCAGTTGCGCGAGGCGCTCGACGGGGCTGACATGGTATTCATCACCGCCGGCGAGGGGGGCGGAACCGGCACGGGTGGCGCACCCGTCATTGCCGAGATCGCACGCGACCTCGGGGCCTTGACGATTGCCGTTGTGACCCGGCCGTTCCGGTTCGAGGGACGCAAGCGGGCGCTGCAGGCAGAACAGGGCATCCAGCGCCTCAGTGAGAAGGTCGACACCCAGATTGTGATCCCGAATGACCGTCTCCTCAACGAGGTGTCGGAGAACACGAGCCTGTTGAACGCCTTCCAGATGGCGGACGACGTGCTGCTGCAGGGCGTGCAGGGGATCACCGATCTGATCACGACCCCCGGACTCATCAACACCGACTTCGCGGACGTGCGGGCGGTGCTGTCCGACGCCGGCTCGGCGCTCATGGGCGTCGGCACCTCCTCGGGTGAAGATCGTGCAGCCAGCGCGGCTCGCAAGGCAATTGCCAGCCCCCTGCTGGAATCCTCCATCGAGGGTGCACGAGGTCTGTTGCTCACAATCTCGGGCAGCAAGGAGATGGGCCTCCTCGAGGTGACCCAGGCCGCCGAGGTGATCGGTGGGGTCTCTCACGAGGATGCCAACATCATCTTCGGCACCGTCATCGACGAGTCGCTCGGCGAATCGATGCGGGTGACGGTGATCGCCGCCGGTTTCGATCGCTGGGAGGAGTCGTCGTCCCAGCGCGCGGAGGGTGCAGCCTCGGCGCGACACAGCCTGCCGGACCCGTTCGCTGAGAGCGGTGAAGCCAACAGCGAGCCGGCGGGCGATCTGGAGTTGGACATCCCGTCGTTCCTGCGGTGATACGGATTCGCCCGTGTTGGCGCTGACCGTTGAGTTGAACGGCGCCCGCCGCGCGGAGATCAGATTCAGCGACCGGCGCGAGGGCGACTTCGGTGAGGGTTCGCGGGCACAACTGGCGTCGGTGGCGACTGGCCGCTGGACGCGCCCGGCCCAGCAGCACGGAGCGGCAGTCGTGACGGTGACCGCGCCCGGCGGTGGCGACGGAGTGGCCGGCGATGCCGCGGTCACCTCGGCGAGCGAAGCGGTGCTGGCAATCAGGACCGCCGACTGTGCGCCGGTGGCCCTTGTTGCCGCAGAGGGTGTCGTTGCGGCGGTTCATGCCGGCTGGCGAGGGCTGGCCGCAGGCGTCGTGGAGCAGGCCGCTGCGGCTGTGCGGGGACTGGGCGGTCGTGAACTCCGCGCCTACGTGGGCCCGTGCATCCATCCGGAGTGTTACGAGTTCGGACGGGAGCCTCTGAACGACCTCGCCGCTCAATTCGGTCCCGAGGTGGTGTCGCGAACAGCCTGGGGCACACCTGCCCTCGATATCCCCGCCGCGGTCCGTGCCGCGCTGCGGAGCAGCGACGTCGGCGACGTCATCGAGGCCGACCGTTGCACGGCGTGCGAGGCGGGCGCTTGGTACTCCCACCGAGCCCGCGGCGAGACCGGCCGGCACGTCATGGCAACATGGATCAGACCGAGCTGAACCGCCGCACCCACGAGGTCCGAGCGAGGCTTGGGCGAATCCGCCAGCAGGTGACCGACGCCGGTGGCGATCCCGAGGTGGTGAGGATCGTTGCGGTGACCAAGGGGCGCGATCGACTCACCGCGGCCGCAGCGGTGGCTGCCGGTCTCGGCGAGTTGGGCGAGAACTACGCACAGGAGCTACTGGAGAAGACTCCGGGGCTCGACGGAGTCCGCTGGCATTTCATCGGCAACCTGCAGTCCAACAAGGTTCGCCGCCTGGCGCCGTATGTGGCGGTCTGGCAGAGCGTCGATCGCCCGCGCCTGCTGGGAGAGATCGCCCGGCACAGTCCCGGCGCAGAGATCCTGATCCAGGTCGCGGCGCAGCCAGTGCCCGGACGCGGAGGTTGCGACCCGGCAACGGCGCGGCGACTCATTGCCGAGGCCAAGGACCTGGGACTTGCCCCGATGGGGCTCATGTCGATGGCGATTCCCGGCCCGCCCACCGAGGTGCGGCGGCAATTCCGCCAGGTCCGCAGCCTCGCTGACGATCTCGACCTCGCGGTGCGAAGCATGGGAACCAGCAGCGACCTGGCCCTCGCGGTGAAGGAAGGCGCGAACATGCTGCGGCTCGGGCGCGTCCTGCTCGGTGAAGCTCGGCGACTGCCGGGATAAGGGCGGCGGGGTCGCGAGGGGACTACACTTGTGTAAACAACGAGGTGCGATGCAACTCTTCACAACGACGCTGCGCACGAACCGCGTGCGGGCATGTTCCGCTGTGGACAAGTCGCAGATCCGCCACCGGTCGAAGGCCGGCGCACGGCGGATCACCCGCACGGCTCGCACATCTTTGGAGGAGAGCCCATGTCGGCCTTGAAGTCCTTCGTGAACTGGTTGGGTCTGGGGCCCGACGAGGGAGAACCGTACGCGGGTCACCTCGGTGCGCCCCAGCAGGGAAACTCGGGACCCGGCCCCTACGGCGGAGCGCCGGCGGAGCGCTATTCCTCTGCCATCGAGCCGACGGCGATGCCCGATCCCGTGGGGCTGGCAGCGGTGAGGCCCGCCCCCGATCCCGTCACCGCCGAACCAGCCTCCCGGCCGGCGATCGCACGTCCTCGCTCGGCATCGGCCGCCGTGCGCCCGATCGTGGTCTCGCCCGCGATGTTCGATGAGGCGCAGGAGGTAGGCGACCACTTCAAGCAACGCCAGCCGGTCATCGTGAACCTGCAGGACGCCAGCAGCGACTTGCGGCGCAGGTTGGTCGATTTCGCCGCAGGGCTTTGCTACGCACTCGACGGCCAGGTGGAACGTGTGACCCCGGGTGTCTACCTGCTCACGCCGAGCGATGTGCGGGTGGCGCTCGAGGAACGGAAGCTCCCGGGCGACTCCTGAACGCCAAGCCGCGGTCCCGTGGTCGTCCTCTGCTGGATTCTCCTTCTCTACGCGCTCGCGTTCTTGGCGCGCGCATTGCTGAGCTGGTTCCCGATGCGGCCCGACGGTGTGCCTGCCACCGTGGCCGGGGGCCTGATCATGATCACCGACCCGATCCTGCGGCCGCTGCGACGCCTGCTGCGGCCCCTGCGCGTGGGCACCGTGGCGCTGGACTTCGCTCCCACGATCGTGATGGTGGTGCTGTTCTACGTCCGGGCGCGCATCTGCTGAGCCCCCCGTCGAGGAGGGATTGCGGCTCCCTGCAGCGGTGGGCACTACGGTTGCGTGCGTGGAACTCTCACCGGAGATGCTGCGTGACATCCGTTTCACCGAGCGATTCAGGGGTTACGACGCCGCCGAGGTGGACGCCTTCCTGATCGAGGCGGCCGGCGCCCTCGAGGAACTCATCACCGAACGCAGCGAACCGATGGCGGCACTGGCCGCCGAACGGGCACGCCTGGCGATCGAGCAGGTCCGCCAGGAGACGCTCGGGGAGGTGGCGGAGTTGCAGAGTCGCCGCGACGAACTCGCCCAAGCGGTCGCAGATCTGCAGCTGATGCTCGCAGACCGGCGTCGCGGGATCCTCGAGGCTCTGGCGCTTATCGATGCAACGAGCGAGCCTGCGCCTGATCCGGGCGCCGACGCGGCGCCCAGCGGCGACGCCGAGGCCGAGCCGGCCGATGAGGTGACCGCCGAGACGGCCGACGAGGCCGAGACCGCGACGGGAGCCGACGAGGCCCCCGAGACGGACAGCTTTCTGGCCCGACTCGAGCGGGCGGCTGCCGAGAGCGGCGAATCCGGCCCCGGCTAGGCGGCGCCCGCCTCGCTGCGGGCGATAGCAAAGCGGATCTCGTGTCCCTCGATGCTGGCGCTTCCCGCTTCGCGGGCGCCCCGCAGGTCGCTGTGACGCACATCGACGGCGAGAACCTGATCGGCCACGTACCGGGTGTGCGGCGCGAGAGCCGAGGCGAGTTCATCGGGCAGATCGAGGTCCACGCGGATGCGGTCCGAGACGTGCAGTCCGCGATCGCGCCGCCCCTGCTGCAGGACGCGCACCAGGTGGCGCGCCGCGCCCTCGGCGCATAGCTCGTCGTCGAGTGCGACGTCCAGGGTCACGACCAGGTCTGCGCTCCGGAGTGCCGCGCTGGGACGGTCCTCTGCGGTCTCCAGCACGAGTTCGTACTGGTCAGCGGTGAGATTCCGCCCGGCGACGGTGACCGTGCCGTCGGCCTCGCGCAGCCACTCGCCGGCGCGGGCCGCGGCCATGACCGGCTGCGTCGCGGGGCCGAGGAGCGGCCCCAGCACCTTGCCGCGCGGCCGCAGCACGAAGCGCGTGTCCGCGTCGAGTTCCTCGGTCAGCACGACGGACTTCACGTTGATCTCCGAAGCGATGAGGTCTGTGAACGGAGCCAGCGTCGTGGCGTCGCGCCCGGCTACCCGCGCCGAACGCAGAGGTTGGCGGGCTGGAAGGCCGCGTGTCACGCGCACACCCAGTGCGGCCGAGCAAACCTCGCGCGCCCGATCCATGACGGTGACCAGGTCGTCGTCGCGCGGCAGTGCCGAGGCGTCGGGCCAGTCGCAGAGGTGAACGCTTGTGCCGCCACCGAGGCCGTGATGGATCGACTCGCAGATTAGGGGCAGGAGCGGCGCCGCTACCTGCACGAGTGTCACGAGGACCGTGTAGAGCGTGTCGTATGCGGCCTGCTTGTCCCGCGGTTCGGATTCGGTCGCCGGGGCCCAGAACCGGTCGCGACTGCGGCGGATGTACCAGTTGTTGACGGTGCCCAGGAACGACTCGATCTCAGCGCAGGCTCCCGGCACGTCGTAGGCGTCGAGCCGCTCGGCCACCTCTACGGTGAGATGGCGTGTCTTGGCCAGCACGTAACGATCCAGGACGTGCTCGGAGGCGGTATTCCAACTCCCCTCGGAGCTGTCGGCGTTGGCGTACATGCAGAAGAACACGTAGGCGTTCCACAGCGGGCGCAGGACGCCGCGCACGACGGCGTCGATGCCCTCGTCGCTCATACGCAGGTCGCCGCCGCGCAGCACCGGTGAGGACATCAGGTACCAGCGCAGGGCGTCGGCCCCCTGGCGGGTGAAGATGACCTCGGGATCGGTGTAGTTCCCCAAGCGCTTCGAGAGCTTCGCCCCATCGGTGGCCAGCACCACCCCGTGGCACACGGCGGTGCGGAAGGGCGGCCGGTCGAACAGCGCGGTGGCCAGGACGTGCAGCGTGTAGAACCAGCCCCGCGTCTGGTTCACGTACTCCACGATGAAGTCGGCGGGGAAGTGGTTCTCGAACCATTCCTTGTTCTCGAAGGGATAGTGCACCTGGGCATAGGGCATCGAGCCCGACTCGAACCAGCAGTCCAGAACCTCCGGGACGCGCCGCATCACCGATTGCCCCGTGGGGTCGTCGGGGTTGGGCCTCGTCAGGGAGTCGACGAACGGCCTGTGCAGGTCGTCGGGGCGCACCCCGAAGTCGCGCTCGATCTCCGCGAGGCTCCCGTAGACGTCCGTACGAGGCCAGGCGGGGTCGTCGGAGCGCCACACCGGAACAGGCGAACCCCAGAAGCGGTTGCGGCTGATGGACCAGTCGCGGGCGCCTTGGAGCCAGTTGCCGAAGCGCCCGTCGCGCACGTGGGCGGGGATCCAGTTGATCTGCCGGTTCAGTTCCGCCATCCGGTCGCGGATGGCGGTGACTCGTACGTACCAGGAGTTCACGGCGCGATAGATGACCGGTGTGTCGGTTCGCCAGCAGTGTGGGTAGTTGTGGACGTGGTTGTCGTGACGGACGACGAGACCGCGCTCCTTCAGCGCGGCGATGATTCCCGGGTTGGCGTCGAAGACGTTCAGGCCCGCCCAGTCGGCGACCTCGGTGGTGAAGCGCCCCTGGTCATCGACAGGCACCACGACGCCGATGCCGGCCTCGGTGCAGAGGCGCTGGTCGTCCTCGCCGAAGCCGGGAGCCATGTGCACGATCCCGGTGCCCTCGGCAGTGTCCACGAAGGTTGCGCCGAGCACGGTGAACCCGCCAGGGGTGTCGGCGAAGTAGTCGAACAGGGGCTCGTAGCGTCGCCCAATGAGATCGCGTCCTCGGAGGGTCCCGGCCGGACGCGTATCGGCGAGTTGGCGGGTGTAGCGCTCAGCGGCGTCTGCGGCTAGGACGTGACGCCGCGGACCGCTGTCGGTGGCCTCTTCCAGGACCGCGTAGGTCGTCTCGGGGTCGACGGCCAGCGCCAGGTTCGACGGAAGGGTCCACGGGGTGGTCGTCCAGGCCCACAGGAACAACGGGGCCGGATCGCCCGGAGTTCCGACGAGGCGGAACGCCACCGTGATGGCGGGGTCGGTCCTCGGCCGTGTGGCGTCGTCCATGCGGATCTCGAAGTTGGACAGCGGCGTCTCAGCTCCCCACGAGTAGGGCAGCACCCGGTGGGACTCGTAGACGAGGTCCTTCTCCCAGAGCCGCTTGAAGGCCCACAGCACGCTCTCCATGAACGGGAGGTCCATGGTCTTGTAGTCGTTCTCGAAGTCCACCCAGCGCGCCTGGCGGTGGACGTAGTGCTGCCACTCGTCGGTGTAGCGCATGACCGAGTGGCGGCAGTGCGCGTTGAACCGCTCGATCCCGTAGTCGGTGATCGCTCGCCGCCCGGAGACCCCGAGTTCCTTCTCGGCCTCCATCTCCGGCGGCAGGCCGTGGCAGTCCCAGCCGAAACGGCGTTCGACCCGTTGCCCGCGCATGGTGCGGTAGCGCGGGATCACGTCCTTCACGTAACCCGTGAGCAGGTTGCCGGTGTGGGGGAGCCCGTTGGCGAACGGGGGCCCGTCGTAGAAGACGTACTCGTTCGCGCCTCCCGGCCCGGTAGGGCGGTTCTCCACCGACGCCTTGAAAGTGCCTTCGGATTCCCAGCGCGCCAGGACCTCGGACTCGATCGCCGCGAAGTCGGGCTGGGGGTCCACCCCGGGATACCGCGGCGGCACGTGCTCCATGGCGGATGAAAATACCGCCGAAGTCTCCGACCCGGCGCTCGCGGGCCCCGGCGGTGCACTTCGACCCCCTGCCGGCAGCGTGGCGGCGTGCCAGGACCCGGCGGCTAGAGTTGGCCCGCCCACCGTTGAGTCGCGCGCCCGGAGCGCCGGCTCACAGGATCAGGTCAGGAGGACAGGTGGCCCCACCCGGAAGGTCTCCGGACCGCGGCGAGGACGGCTCCGCCGGGCGGCGCCTCGATGACGCCTTCCTCTCCGAACAGCGCAAGAAGCTGCTCGCCGAGCGGGAACGGTACGTCCGATCGGCCGAGACGATGGCGGCCGAGGCGGCGGCCCTGCTCGACGACCGCGAGCCCGGTGACCTGCAGTTCGACGAGGAGTCCGGTGAGGGCGACAGTTGGGCGGTGGAGCGTGAGCGGGACCTGGCACTGAGCGCCGCGGCCCGCGCCGCGGTGGAGTTGATCGACGAGGCCTTGCAGCGGATCGAGGAGGGCACTTACGGCACCTGTGCCGTCTCCGGCAAGCCCATCCAGAAGGAGCGTCTCCGTGCCATTCCTTGGGCGGCCGAGCGGGTCGAATACAAGGCCGGTGGCCTCAGACGGCGCTGAGAGCCGCAAGCCCGGCTGCCTGCGGCACAACCGGGTTCTGCTGCTGTCGGTCGCCGCAGCGATTCTGCTGGCGGACCAGCTGACCAAGCTCTGGGCCCTGCGGCAACTGGCCGACGGCAGCATCGATCTCTTCTGGACGATCCGGCTGCGGCTCGTCTTCAACCAGGGCACCGCCTTCGGCCTGGGCAGCTCGCTGGCCCCGGTCATCACCGTCGCCGCCGCGCTGGTGGCGCTCTTGCTCCTGCGTCTGACGTGGTCGAACACGCGGCCCGGCGTGGCGGTGTTGGCGGGGCTCGTGTTCGGGGGCGCGCTGGGCAACCTGGGGGATCGGGCCTTCCGGGGCGACGGGTTCTTCGGCGGCAGCGTGGTGGACTTCGTGGATCTGCAGTGGTGGCCGGTGTTCAACGTGGCCGATTCCGCCATCTCGGTGGGCGTCGTCCTCTTCGCGGTGGTTGGCTTGCGTGCGAGCCGGCGTGGGGACCCGATGCTGGAGGGAGCGTGACCGAACCCCTCCCGCCGGCTCTGGCCGGCGAGCGGTTGGATCGGGCGGTCGCGCTCTTGTGGCAGACCAGTCGTAGCGGCGCGTCCGCTCTGGTGGCCGCCGGAGCGGTTCGGGTGAACGGCGCGGTACGCACCGACCGTGCGACACGGCTCGCGGCGGGCGATGAACTGGTCGTGGCCGCCGAAGCGCTCGCGGCGCAACGGCACCGTACCGAACCGCAGGCCGAACCGGAGGTCCGCCTGGCGGTGGTCCACGAGGATCCTCACCTCGTGGTGGTGGACAAACCGGCGGGCCTCGTGGTCCATCCCGGCTCCGGCCGGACGGCGGGGACGCTCTGCGGCGGCCTGCTGGCGCGCTACCCCGGGATGGCCGGAGTGGGCGAGGCGGCCCGCCCGGGCATCGTGCACCGTCTCGATGCCGGCACCAGCGGCCTGCTGGTCGCCGCCCGCACCACCGAGGCCTACGATTCCCTGGTGTCACAGCTGGCGAACCGCACCGTGCGCCGCTGCTACGAAGCCGTCTGCTGGGGAGCGGTTCGCGAGGACCGGGGCCTGATCGATGCGCCGGTCGGGCGTTCGGGGCGCCGGCCCACGCAGATGGCGGTGACCGAGCGCGGCCGACCGGCCCGGACCGCCTACGAAGTGCGCCGGCGCTACGGCTCCCCCGACGAGGTGACCCACCTGACGTGCCGGCTGGAGACCGGGAGGACCCACCAGATCAGGGTGCATCTCTCGGCGATCGGCCATCCGCTGCTCGGTGACGAGGTCTACGGCGCCGGCCGGTCGGGGGGAGCCGCGCTGCGACTCGATCGCCCGGCCCTGCATGCGGCGCTGCTGGGATTCGACCACCCCGCCGACGCCCGGGCGATGATCTTCGAGTCGGCTCTGCCCGCTGACCTCAGAACGCTTCTCGCGGCGTTGTCCCGAGAGACTGGTGCGTAATGGCCATTTCGCCGAACCCACAAGCCCCTCACCAGGGCTTTCGCGGCGAGGGATTGGCCGATCCGGGGGTTGCTCACAACCCTCCTGGGGCGGTACCTCAGGCCGAGCCACCGGCGGCCGTGTCGGGCCACGGGACAGCGCCGCCGGCCATGTCGGCGATGTCGGCGAGGCTGAAGGACGAGAGCAGGCGCCGCATCTCGGTCCCGACAGCGGCCCAGACCGCCAGCAGCACGCACTGCCCCTCGTGGTCGCAGGCCCCGTCCTTGTGCGGCTCGCCGAAGTCGTCTGCCACGATCGGGGCCTCCACGGCGCTCACGATCTCGCTGAGGTAGATCTGCCGGGCCGGTCGCGCCAGCCGGTAGCCGCCGCCGACGCCACGCTTGGACAGCACCAGCCCGGCGCCCTTGAGTGCCAGGAGTATCTGTTCCAGGTAGGGCTGGGGGAGTCCGGTGCGGTCGGCGATGTCTCGCGCCGACTGGGGTGCGCCGGCCTCGTGCAACGTGAGCGACAGCAGCGCCCGGCTGGCATAGTCCGCCCGGGTGGAGACCTTCACGCCTGCGAGCGTACCGGTTCGGTCGCCGGGGGTCGGCGGGCGATCGGCGGCCGTTGGAGCGCGTCGGAGGGCCGCTAGCGTCAAAGCGCCCGATCGTTCCCCGACCACGGAGCCGGCCAGCATGTCCCCTGACATCGAGCACAGCCCGTCCGAGCCCGAGCGCGCAGAGATCGTCGCGCCGGATCAGGAGCGGGAACCGCACGGCGACGCCATCGAGCAGCCGGCCAAGGTGATGCGCGTCGGCGCCATGCTGCGCGGCCTGCTGCAGGAGGTCCGGGAGGCGCCGCTGGACGAGCGCAGCCGTGACCGGTTGCGGGAGATCTACGAGATCTCTCTGCAGGAGTTGGGGTCGGCCGTCTCGGTGGATCTGCGTGAGGAGCTCGACCGCCTGGCACAACCCTTCCCCGACAGCGAAGTGCCCTCCGAGGCCGAGTTGCGTATTGCCAAGGCGCAGTTGGTCGGCTGGATGGAGGGGCTCATCCAGGGCATCCAGGCGACGCTGTACGCGCAGCAGGTACTCGCTCGCAAGCAGCTGGCGGACATGCGCGGCCAGCTTCGGCCCCTGGAGCCCGGCGACGAGCAGAATCCCGCCGAGGAGCGCCCCGGCACCTATCTCTAGGCCGCGAGCCCTCGCGGCCACCTGCGAGTTGCCGCCGCCCGGCACCCTGCGCGTTCGGGGCCGTAGCCGACTATGGTCGGCACCGAAACGACATCGCTGTGATTTGTCCACAGGCGGTGGGGACGCCGTGGGGACAGATTGGGGAGTCGAGGATGCCTGACAGCTTCGTTCACCTGCACACCCACACCGAGTACTCCATGCTGGACGGAGCCTCGCGGGTCGAAGCCCTCGTGGCCGCCGCTTCCGCTGACGGCCAGCCGGCGCTCGGGATCACCGATCACGGGAACCTCTACGGGGTCGTCCCCTTCTACAAGGCCTGCCGAGCCGGGGGCGTGAAGCCGATCCTGGGCATCGAGGCCTACCTGGCGCACGAGAGCCGCCACGAACGCCCTGCCCGGCGCGGCAAGGTGGATGACAGCGGCGGCGAGACGGCCACGGGGAACAAGCTGTACTACCACCTGACGCTGCTGGCGGAGAACGAGGCCGGCTACCGCAATCTCATCCAGATCGCCAGCCGCGCCTTCCTCGAGGGCTACTACTACAAGCCGAAAGTGGACTGGGAGGTGCTGGCCGAGCATTCCGAGGGGATCCTGGCGAGCACGGGTTGTCTCGGGAGCCACGTGTGCCAGGCGTTGCTGCAGGACGATTTCGACAGGGCGCTCACCCACGCGGGTCGCCTCCGGGACATCTTCGGGCCGGCCAGCACGTTCGTCGAGCTCCAGGACCACGGAATCGCCGAGCAGAAACGCGTCATGCCGCAATTGCTGGAGATCGCGCGGCGCCTGGAAATCCCCCTGCTGGCCACGAACGACAGCCACTACACGCACCGCAGCGATGCGGTCGCACACGACGCCCTGCTCTGCGTGCAGACCGGGAGCGTGCGCAGTGACCCGAACCGGTTCAAGTTCCACGGCGACGAGCACTACGCCAAGACGGCAGCGGAGATGCGCCGACTCTTCGCCGAGATGCCCGGTGCGTGCGACAGCACACTGGGCATCGCCGAGCGCTGCAACACCGAGATCGTCTTCGGAGACATCAAGCTGCCTCCGTTCCCGGTGCCGGAAGGCTTCGCCACCGCGGACGAGTACCTCGCTCACCTCACCTTGGAGGGGGCGAGAGCCCACTGGGGCGACCAGTTGTCCGAGGCCACCTCCGACCGCCTCGCCTACGAGTTGCAGGTGATTGCCACGATGGGCTTCGCCTCGTACTTCCTGATCGTCTGGGACCTCATCCGCTACGCCCGATCCGCCGGGATCCGGGTCGGCCCCGGCCGGGGCAGCGCGGCGGGATGCGCCGTGTCCTACTGCCTCGGCATCACCAGCCTCGACCCGCTGCGCTACGACCTGCTGTTCGAGCGGTTCCTGAATCCCGGCCGCCGGCAGATGCCCGACATCGACATGGACTTCGACTCCCGCTACCGGGACGATCTCATCCGCTACGCGGCCGAGCGCTATGGCCGCGACCACGTGGCGCAGATCATCACCTTCTCAACCATCAAGGGCCGCGCCGCGGTGCGCGACGCGGCCAGGGTGCTGGATCATCCCTACGCCACCGGCGACCGCATCGCCAAGGCGGTCCCTGAGCCGATCATGGGTCGCACGACGCCGTTGAAGGCCTGTCTGGAGCGAGACAGCGCCTACAGCGCCGGCTACGACCTCGCCGGCGACCTGCGCACCATGTACGCCGAGGATTCCCAGGCGCGCGAAGTCATCGACGTGGCCCTTGGCCTCGAAGGGCTGCGCCGCCAGGACGGCATCCATGCCGCCGCGGTGGTGATCTCGCCGGATCCCCTCACCACCCACGTACCCATCCAGCGCAAGCCGGCCGACCGCCAGGTTCTCGACGAGGCCCCGATCGTCACCCAGTACGACATGGACGCCGTCGAGGAGTTGGGTCTCCTGAAGATGGACTTCCTGGGCCTGCGCACGCTGGATGTCATGACCGACACGGTGGCGCACGTGGAGCGCCTGCGCGGCTTGGAGTTGGACATCGAGCAACTGCCGCTGGACGACGGACCCACCTACGACATGCTCCAGCGCGGCGACACCACCGGCATATTCCAGCTGGAGAGTCCGCCGGTGCGCGCCTTGCTGCGCTCCATGCTGCCGAGCGACATCAATGACGTCGCCGCCCTCGTGGCTCTGTACCGGCCGGGCCCCATGAAGGACAACATGCACACCACCTACGCCGACCGGAAGATGGGTCGGGCCGAGGTGAGGCTGCTGCACCCGGCGGCGGAGGAGATCCTGGCCGACACCTACGGGCTCATGATCTACCAGGAGTCCATGATGCGGATCGCCCAGGTGTTCGCCGGCTACAGCCTCGAGGAGGCCGACAACCTCCGCAAGGCCTGCGGCAAGAAGATCCGGGAGAAGATGGCCGAGGAGAAGGAGAAGTTCATCGACGGCTGCGAGACCACCGGCTTCGGCCGGCGGGTGGGGGAGCAGTGGTGGAACCAGATCGAGCCGTTCGCCGACTACGCCTTCAACAAGAGCCACTCCTACGCGTACGGCCTGCTCGCCTACCAGACGGCCTACCTGAAGGCGAACTACCCGGTGGAGTACATGGCGGCGCTCCTCACCAGCGTGCGCGACAAGATGGAACGACTCACGCCGTACCTGCTGGAGTGCCGCCTGCAGGACATCGACGTCGTGGTGCCCGACGTCAACGAGTCGTTCTCGGACTTCACTCCGGTACTGGACCCAGCTGCGCCGGAACGGGGACGCATCCTGTTCGGGCTCTCGGCGGTGCGCAACGTGGGGGCGGCCGACGCGGCCCACATCATCGAAGCTCGGGGCGCCGGTGACCGGTTCGGTGACTTCGACGACTTCTGCGACAGAGTCGACCCCTCGGTCCTCAACAAACGCACCGTGGCCTCCCTCATCAAGGCCGGCGCCTTCGACTCCCTCGACCAGCCGCGCCAGGGTCTGCTGAACGTGCACGGCCGGACCATCGATGCGGCCATGGTGGAGCGGCGCGATCGGGAGGCCGGGGTGCTGAGCCTCTTCGGTGACGCGGGCGTCTCGACCGGGTACAACGCCAAGCCCACAGTGCCGGACATCCATGCCCCCCGCGAGCGCATGCTGGCCGATGAGAAGGAGATGCTCGGGCTCTACATCAGCGACCATCCTCTCGCCGGTATCGAGCACCTGCTCGTCGGTAGGCGGGAGCGCAGCGTCGCCGAGCTGGCCGAATTCCCCGACGGGGAGATCGTCACGGTGGCGGGGGCCATCACGTCGCTGGTGCGCCGCCAGACCCGCAGCGGCCAGCACATGGCCACGTTCACGCTCGACGACCGCACGGGAATGATCCCCGTGACGGTCTTCCCGAGAGCCCTGGAGGCCCAGGACGGGCTGTTGGCCGACGAGGAGGTGGTGATCCTCAAGGCGCGCCTCGACCGGCGCGAGGACGAGCCCAAGCTCATCAGCATGGACATGGTCGGCTTCGCCAACGAGACCCGCGGGGCACTGCGCCTGCGGTTCCCCCCCGCCGGCGTGGACGCCGATCAGATGGCGGCACTCAAGCGGATCCTCAGCGAGCACGGCGGGCACTCGCCGGTGGAGATCCAAGTCGGGCGGGGGCACCTGCTGCAGCTTCCCCGGGAGTACCACGTCGATATCGAGGGGGGGCTCGTGCCCGAACTGCGCCAGCTTCTGGGGGTCACGGCCGTGCAGGTCTAATCGCCGCGCCGCGTCGGTTTGCGCGCGGCTGTCCGGCACACTGGACTATTGGGGAGTCCACCTGGTGATCGAAGTGGCCGGATAGCGATAAGGCGGCGACAATGGCAGTTGAGGTCGAGAGCAGGGACTGCACCGCGGTCAGCGACGCCGAGCTCGAGGCGATGGCCGATCTCTGCGCAGACGGTCAGAATCCCTTCACGGTCGGGTTCCTGTCCAAGCAGACCGAACTCTGGGTCCTGCTGACCGAGGCGCGCGAAGGCAGCCGCCTGCGCGGTTTCGTGTTCTCCACCCTGGAACGCATCGGAGGCACCCCGGTCGTCGTGCTCGGTGCGGGGTCGGTGGCGCGCACCTCCCGGCGCAGCACGGTCCTGCAGGCGCTGGTGGCCGAGCAGTTGCACCGCGCTGTCATGGCATTCCCCGATGAGGACGTGTTGATGGGTGTGCGGATGAACGATCCCTCCACCTTCGAGGTGTTCAAGGTGCTGAGCAACGCGATCCCCCGCCCGGGCCACGGTGCGAACGGCGAGGAGCGGGCATGGGGACGGCGTCTGGCGAAGCGCTACAGGATCGGCAACAGCGTGTACGACCCGCGCCTGTTCGTGGCGACCGGCGACGGTGGGCAGCCGGCGGTGTTCGACTACGAGACCCTGCGCCCCGAGCGGACCGATCCGGCATTGGTGGAGCTGTTCGCGCCGCTGCAACGGAACCGGGGTGATTCACTGGTGGCGGTGGCGTGGGCGACGGCAGGGCGGTTGCAGCGCTACGGCGACTGAACCCCTCCGGCGCTGAACCCGCAGCGGGGAGGCGCAGGCAGAAGTGAACCTCAGCGAGGTGCTCGCGGCGCGCCGCATGACGAGGAACTTCGATCCTCACCCCCTCGAGCGCTCCCTGCTGGAGGAACTGTGCCTGCTGGCGCGGCGGGCTCCGTCGGCGGGATTCGCTCAGGGCGCCGAACTCATCATCCTGGAGGGAGCCGAGGCGCTGGAAACCTTCTGGGATCTCACCCTGGCTCCCGAGCGGCGCCCCGGTTTCGCATGGCCCGGGTTGCTGGATGCTCCGGCTCTGGTCCTGCCGGCCGCCGACAGCCGCCGCTACCTGGCCCGCTACAGCGAGGGCGACAAGGCCGCGGCCGGGGACCTCGGCGAGTCGCAGCAGGCCTGGCCGGTGCCCTACTGGCTCATCGATTGCGCCTTCGTCGTGCAGAACCTGCTGCTGGCGGCCACCGAGCGCGGCCTCGGGGCGCTGTTCTTCGGTCTGTTCAACTCAGAGGCGGAGGTGCGTACAGCCTTGGGGGTGCCCGAAGGGGTCGAACTGCTGGGTGCGGTGGCGCTCGGGTGGCCGGCTCCCGACCGTCCCAGCGGCTCGCTGGCGCGCGGCTGGCGGGACCTCGATGAGATCCTGCACTGGGGCTACTGGGGCGGCCCCCGGCGCTAGGGTTCGTCTCGCCTGCTCGAACTCGGAGGCCCCGATGGCAACCCAACGGATCCCCCTGGTGGGGTACCTGGTGCTGGAACCCGAACCGCACCTCGTGGCGCAGCAGTGCGACGGTTGCGGTGCCCGCTTCTTCGACCGCCGCAACGCCTGCGGGTCGTGTGGGGGCCGGGACTTCGAACCCGCTCCGGTGGCCAAGACCGGTCATCTGCGGGCGTTCTCCATCGTGCATCGGGCCGACCCCGGTGTGGCGGTGCCGTTCGTCTCGGCGATCGTCGAGACCAGCGACGGGACCACGGTGCGCGCCAACCTGCTGGAGGTGGAACCGGACCCCGCGGAGGTCCGCCTCGGCATGGAGGTGCACCTGGTGACCTACCCGGCCGGCACCGACAGCGAGGGCACCGAGTGCGTCGCCTTCGGTTTCGCCCCGGTCGGCGCCTGACGGTCCGTGCGGGCTGCGGAGAAGACTCGCAGGCAAGGTGACCGACCCCACAGACCCACAGAGGAGCCACCCATGAGTGACAGCGTCTGGATTCTCGGAACCTCGATGACACGCTTCGCCCGCCACGCGGATCGCGATGTGGTCGACCTGGCCAGCGAGGCGGCCCTCGGCGCGCTGACCGACGGCGGAGTGACCGTGCACGACCTCGACGTCCTGGCGTGCGGAAGCCTCTTCTCCGCCCACGCCGGTGTCGGCCAGCAGTTGCTGGGCCAGATCGGCCAGACGGGTATCAGCGTCTACAACGTGGCCAATGCCTGCGCCACAGGCGCCACGGCCCTGCGCGTCGGCCTCATGGCCATCCGTTCGGGAGAGGCGTCGATGGCAATGGCGGTCGGGGTGGAGAAGATGGGCAAGATGGGATTGCTCACCAGCTCCCCGAGGGGGAGCAAGGAAGCCAAGGTGTTCGCGCCGTCGGGGCGCTTCGGATCGGTCCGGTCGGTGGACGGCATCCTGGGCACCAAGACCATGCCCGGGGTCTTCGGCCAGGCGGGCATGCGCTACGCGCACGACCACGAGGGCGTGGGTTTCGACCAGTTCGCCCGGATCGCCCACAAGAACCACCTGCACTCGGTCCTGAACCCGCTGGCGCAGTACCAGAAGAAGTTCAGCCTCACCGAGATCAAGGCGGCGCCGATGATGGCCTATCCCAACACGCTGCTCATGTGCTGCCCCACCGGTGACGGTGCCGCGGCGGCGGTGCTCGTGAGCGCCGAGCGCCTGGCGACGCTCACGGCCGACCAGCGCAGGCGCGCCGTGAAGATCTCGGCGTCGGTGCTCACAAGCGATCCGTACGTCGAGGGCGGGCAGGTACAGCCCGACGTTAACACACTCACCCGCAACGCCGCCGACGCCGCCTACGAGCAGGCCGGGGTCGGCCCGGAGGATCTCGACCTCGTGGAGTTGCACGACTGCTTCGCCTCTGCCGAGCTCATCCACTACGACAACCTGCGGCTCTGCGAACCGGGCGGCGCCGGCGACTTCATCGACTCGGGCGCTCCGTACCGGGACGGCTCCACCCCCGTGAACGTCTCCGGGGGGCTCATTTCGAAGGGACACCCCATCGGTGCCACCGGCGTCGCCAACCTCTACGAGGTCGCCACCCATCTGCGCGGCGAGGCCGGCGACCGGCAGATCCCCGAGGCCAGGGCGGGCTTGGCGCACGTGATCGGGCTGGGGTCCTCCTGCGGCGTGCACATCCTGGAGCGCTCCGCCGCCTGACCCGCCGGACCGCGCGTCTGTCCGGTCGGCGGCGGCGGCGGCCGTCGTCGGGAGCGTCTGGCGAAATCGCTCCGCCGGCCGGCCCCCGGCGCCCCCTCCCTCGGTTGGTGGCGCGTGCCGGTCGGAGGCCGGGGTCAGACGGCGCCGCCGAGGCGGTCTCTCAGTTCGCCGGCGTCGCTGGTGGGGGCTTCGCAGACGTAGCCCCGGCACACGTAGGCGGCGCCGTCGGGGCGCCGGGCCCACAGCGGTGAGTCGTACGGCTCGCCCCAGGCCAGCACGGCGTTGGGGAGCCACTGCCGGTGGACGACCTCGGTGAGGTCGGGGCGGTCGCCGGTGATGACGATCTCGGTGGCGCCGGTGGCGTGCAGGTCCAGGGCGCACAGCAGGTTGCCGAAGGCGCTGGGATGCTCGCCGGCGAGGGGTCCCAGAAGCCCCAGGATGTCCTCGGCCCGGTCCCGGTAGTCGCCGGCATCCAAGAGGGCGCCCAGCCGCAGCAGGCCCCGAGCGGCGGCGCTGCCGGCCGATGGCGTGGCGTTGTCGAAGAGGTCCCGGGGTGTGGCCACGAGTGGCTCGGCATCGTGCCCGCAGGTCAACAGGCCGCCGCTGGCCGGATCCCAGAACAGGTCCAGGAGATCGTCGGCGGTGCGGCGGGCCTCATCGATCCAGCGCGCCCGGCCGGTGGCCTCTCCCAGGCGGCAGAACGCGTCCAGCACGGCGGCGTAGTCGGCGGCGCAGGCCAGGTGCCGCGCCCCCGCGGGGCGGTCGGCGTCCCCTGCCTGCCAGGATCGCAGCCAGCGTCCGTCGGCGCGCCTCAGGTGGTCCACCAGGAACTCGCCGCAATCCTCTGCGGTCGCCAGCCAGGTTGTGTTGCCGGTGGCCACGGCAGCCTCGGCCAGGGCCGCGATCGCCAGCCCGTTCCATTCGGTGAGCACCTTGTCGTCGAGACCGGGTCGGATCCGCTCGGCGCGGGCCTCGAACAACGACCGGCGCGCCTGCTCTACCTCCGCGGGGCGCAGCAGGTCGCCGCGCACCGGCCGCCACAGGATGTTGGATCCCTCGAAGTTCCCCTCGTCGGTGGCTCCGTACCACTCGATGGCGGCGTCGGCCGCCTCGCCGGCGACGCTGCGGATCTCCTCGAGGCTCCAGACGTAGAACTTGCCCTCGACGCCTTCGGAGTCGGCGTCCTCAGCGGAGGCGAAGCCGCCGTCGGGCTGGCGCAGATCCCGCAACAGGTATTCGACGGTCTCGTCGATGACCTGGCGGTAGCGGGCCTTGCCGGTGACCTGCCACGCGGCGGTGTACAGCCCCAGTAGCAGGGCATTGTCGTAGAGCATCTTCTCGAAGTGGGGCACCAACCAGCGCTGGTCGGTGGCGTAGCGCGAGAAGCCGCCGCCGAGGTGGTCGTAGATGCCGCCGGAGGCCATGCAGTCCAAGCTGTTGACCACCATGGCCCCGATGTCGTCATCCCCGGAGTTCCGCCAGTGCCGCAGCAACGCCTCCAGCGTCATGGCCTGGGGGAACTTCGGGGCGTGACCGAATCCTCCCCAGGCGGCGTCGTACTGGCGGCGCAGCGTCGCCGCAGCCGCGGCGAGCACCTCGTGGCCGGCGGGGACGCCGTTCGCCGCCCCCGGCAGCCGGCCGGCGCGATCGAGGGCCGCGGTGATGCGTTGTGCCTGGTCCCGGACATCGCTGCGGCGGTCACCCCAGGCGTCATTGACTCGCTGGAGCACGTCGCTGAAGGACGGCATCCCGTGGCGCGCGGTGGGCGGGAAGTACGTGCCGGCGAAGAAAGGCTCGCCCTCGGGAGTCAGGAAGACGGTCATGGGCCAGCCTCCGTGGCCGGTGAGGGAGGTGACCGCCTCCATGTACAGGGAGTCCACGTCGGGGCGTTCCTCGCGGTCCACCTTCACGTTCACGAACCAGCGGTTCATCAAGTCCGCCGTGGCCGGGTCCTCGAAGGACTCATGCGCCATGACGTGGCACCAATGGCAGGACGAGTAACCGACCGACAGAAGCACCGGTTTGCCGGTCCGGCGAGCCTCCGCGAAGGCCTCAGACCCCCAGGGGTACCAGTCCACGGGGTTGTCGGCGTGCTGGCGCAGGTAGGGGCTGCCCTCTGAGGCGAGACGGTTCATGCGGCGAGCATACGGGTCG